>NZ_JBVVPZ010000007.1:0-199522 GCF_055811415.1 Mesorhizobium sp. WSM4846 | reverse complement strand
CGCAGCTTGCTCCCGGGCAGCGGCTGGTCAGCCGCGAAGGGGCGCTCTGGCGTTGGGATGGTTTCACCGCCAGCGCCTGTTCAACCCGCGCGCGCCTCGGCGACAGCCTGTTCGGCGGCAATCGCCGCGGCTTCGGTTTCCTCGAGCAGCGCCAGCGCCTGTTCAACCAGAAGTTGCTTCTCGGCGGGATCGGCCAGGCCGGCGACCCTGGAGGCGATATCGGACAATTCCCGGTCGACATCGGCGAGTTGGCGGGCGAAACGGTCGCGGCGCTCCGCGGTGTCGCGCAGCGTTCGTTCGATCTGGTTGCGGGAGGCGGCGGCCTCGGCCCGTTCGGCGGTCAACCCGGCGAGTTTGGCTTCACTGGCGGCAAGCGTCGAAGCCGCCTGTTCGACCGCCGCGCGGGTGCTGGCATCGCGGTCGGCGGCGCCGGCGTTCTCGGTGTTGAGCGCGGCTTCTTCGGCGGCGAGGCGATCAAGAATATCCGCATTGTCGCGGACCATCCGCTCCTCGCGGACGATGTCGCCGTCGAGCTGCTGGAGCCGGCGGTCGAGCTCCAGTTGGCGGGCACGGATACGGCCCGCTTCTTCCTCGATCTGCGTCTTGGCGATCGACAGGCGCTGGAAGGCGGCAGCGGCGGCGGCTTCCGCGTCGCGCAGGTCCGGCAACCGATGGGCGCCGATCCCTTGCTCCCTGGCGGCAGCCATCTGGGCGGCGGCGCGGTCGCCGACCAGTGCCGTGGCGATCGCCAGCGCCGAGCGCGCCTCGCCTTCCTGCGTCTTGGCCAGCGTCCAGCGCAGATGCAGCAGCGTCGCTTCAGCCTTGCGGATATCGGCCGACAGGTTCTTGAAGCGCGAGGCCTGGCGAGCCTGGCGCTTCAGGCTTTCGATCTGGCTTTCCAGCTCGCCGACGACGTCGTCCAGCCGTTCCAGATTCTGTTCGGCCGCTTTCAGACGCAGTTCGGCCTCGTGGCGACGTGTGTGCAGGCCCGAAATGCCGGCCGCCTCTTCCAGTAGCGCGCGACGCGCCTGCGGCTTGGCCTGGATCAGCTCGCCGATGCGGCCCTGCCCGACCATCGAGGGCGAACGGGCGCCGGTCGACTGGTCGGCGAAAAGCAGCTGCACGTCCTTGGCGCGGGCTTCCTTGCCGTTGATGCGGTAGAGCGAACCCGCCTCGCGCTCGATGCGACGCGAAACCTGCAACTCGTCTGCGTCGTTGAAGGCCGAGGGCGCGCTACGGTCGCTGTTGTCGAGGAAAAGCGTGACTTCGGCGGTGTTGCGGGCCGGACGCGTTCCGGAACCGGAAAAGATGACGTCGTCCATGCCGGACGCGCGCATGTTCTTGTACGAGCTTTCGCCCATCACCCAGCGCAGCGCCTCGACAAGGTTCGACTTGCCGCAGCCGTTGGGGCCGACGATGCCGGTCAGGCCGCGTTCGATGACGAACTCACCGGGTTCGACGAACGACTTGAAACCGAGCAGGCGAAGGCGCGAGAATTTCATTCGCGCCGCCCCAAAAGCGGGTTCTGCAAAAGTGTTCCGCGGTTTGGCGACAAGAACTCGCGGCGCAACAAAAAGTTGCGCACGCCGAAGCGCAGCCGCTTCGGCGCTGCCGAGACGTCAGAGCAGAGGGTCGATAATGGCCGAGATTTCCTCAATCGACAGCGCCCCCTTGTAGGTCTTCCCGTTGATAAAGAAGGTCGGCGTCGAGTCGACCTTGAATTCATCGGCGCCGCGCTTCTGGACCGACCTCACATCGTCCAGAAGTTTCTGGTCCGTCAAGCAGGCCTCGAACGACTCCTGTGTAAAACCGGCCATCTTGGAGATTTGTAGCAGGGCGTCCTTGGTATTGGCGACACCTGCCCAGTTTGCCTGCTGCTTGAACAGAACGTCCACCATTGGGAAATAATTGTCCTTGGAGCAGCGCGCCAGCATGAAACCGGCCTCGGCGCTGGGATCGAAGGGGAACTCGCGCAGGATAAGGCGGGCCTTGCCGGTACCGATGTATTTCGTTTTCAGCGCCGGGAGGGTGGTTTCATGGAAATGCGCGCAGTGCGGGCAGGTCATCGAGGCATATTCGACGATGGCGACCTTCGCGTCGTCCTTGCCGAGCTGCATGTCGGGCAGTGCGCCGGGCTTCAGCAAGGCAGCCATGTCCACCGTGCCCTGGGCCTCAGGCGCCTTGGCCGCGGCCGGAGCGGCCGGCTTTGCCGGATCGGCCGGCGTCATCGCATCGGCGGGGGCCGCAGGCTTCACATCCTCCGCCACGGCTTTCTCGCCCGAGTCGCTGCAGGCGGCGAGCAGAGCCACCGCCGGAATGGCGGCCAGTGACGACAGGAGGTTTCTGCGGGACAAAAGACGGGGCATACGAATCACCTGACAATGGTTGGATTTTGCAATGCAAAGGCTAGAAAAGGCGAGAGTTGGCGCGAATTAAGGCATCGCCGTCCCCATTCCAATCGCCAAAACTTGGCTGCGCGATCACGAAAGCGCGAGATTATGTTTTCTTTTGACCGAGAATGGTGGCGCCGAGCCGCTCCAGCGAGGCGCGCAGCCCATCATCCTCGATCATTCCGACAGTGCCTGACAGCTTCACCTTCTCGGCCGCGGTCAGCGGCCGGATGCTTGATTTAAGCCGGCCTTTGTCAACCGTGACCGGCTTTTGCACGATTCTGATCCGACCGATAGCGTTGAAGCCGAGGAAGGCGTTGACCCGGTTGATGATCTCGCCGGTCTCGTGCTGCAGATGGAGCGCCGCCATGCCTTCGCAGGCGATGACCAGCACCGCCGGCTCGAACGGATCATCTTCATGCATGCGGCGCGGCCACTGGATCTTTTCGGGGCGCGAACGGCTGGCAAGCCGCGGCCCGGCAATCTCCTCCCACGACTGGACGAGCCCGATCGACATGCCGGCTCGCTTGCGCAGCACCGGATCGAGGATCCGGGTTGCGAGATCACTCACCGGAACGGGATTGCCGAAGGGCCTTTTCCCTGCCATGTGCGTTCTCCAGTCACGACCTTCACCATGCATCGGTTAGGCCAGTCCTCGATCAATGGCACTGCACGACCAGACCCGCAAGACCGCATCCGGAGACAGCGGCAAAGCCGCATCCGGAGAAAGTGGCGAGATCGCGTCCCGCCTGCTCGCCTGGTACGACGCGCATCATCGCGACTTGCCGTGGCGCATTGCGCCGCGCGAGTTGGCACGCGGCATGCGGCCCGATCCCTACCGGGTCTGGCTTTCCGAAGTCATGCTGCAGCAGACCACGGTCGAAGCGGTAAAATCCTATTTCCGGGCCTTTGTCGAGAAATGGCCCGATATCGAGGCGTTGGCCGCTTCAGCGACCGAAGATGTCATGAAGGCCTGGGCTGGACTCGGCTATTATTCCCGCGCGCGCAATCTCAAGGCCTGCGCCAATCTCGTCGCGCGGCAAGGCGGCAGGTTTCCGGATACGCAAGCTGGCTTGAGAGAGCTGCCCGGCATCGGCGCCTACACAGCGGCGGCGATCGCCGCGATCGCCTTCGACCAGCCCGCCGCGGTCGTCGACGGCAATGTCGAGCGGGTGGTTTCCCGGCTGTTTTCGATCGTCACGCCGCTGAGCGAGGCCAAGGGCGACATACGCACCTATGTCGAGCGCATGGTTCCAGCGACCAGGCCGGGCGATTTCGCCCAGGCGATGATGGATCTTGGCGCGACGATCTGCACGCCGCGCCGGCCGCGCTGCATGCTGTGCCCGCTGCGCGAGGATTGCAGCGCCATTATTTCCGGCGATGCCGAACGCTTCCCTGTCCGCCTGCCGAAGGGCGAGAAACCATTGCGGCGCGGGGCTGCTTTCGTTGCCGTACGCGGCGATGGCGCCGTCCTTTTGCGCAAACGTGGGGATAAGGGCCTGCTCGGCGGCATGACCGAAGTGCCGACAACCGGCTGGACCGCGCGGATCGACGGCGCCACCACGGACGCGGCGGCGCCCTTCCCCGGCAACTGGAGGCCAGCCGGCCGGATTGGCCATGTCTTCACCCATTTCGCGCTCGAACTCGAAATCTTCAAAGCGATGGCCGATGTCGCCGCCCCAGCGGGTCATTTCTGGTCGCTGGCCGACGAAATTTCCGGCGAAGCACTGCCCACCGTCATGAAAAAGGTAATCGAAGCAGCGATACCGGGCGCGACGAAGAAGCAGCGCGCACATTGAATCGCCCACGTCGCCCCATTTGAACTGCGTTGAACGAGGACAAGAATGACCGAAATCCGCCACATCGTTTTCGACATCGGCAGAGTGCTGATCCACTACGATCCGAACCTGCCGTTCAGCCGTATCATTCCGGATGCCGAGGAGAGAAAGTGGTTTTTCGACAATGTCTGCACGCATGACTGGAACATCGAGCAGGACCGCGGCCGCACCTGGGAAGAGGCCGAGGCGTTGCTGATCGCCGAATACCCGGACCACGCCGAAAACATCCGCAACTTCCGCCGCCTCTGGCACGAGATGGTTCCGCACGCTTACGATGACAGCGTCCAACTCATGGACAAGCTGATCGAGAGCGGCCACGACGTCACCATGCTGACCAATTTTGCGTCCGACACGCTTGCCGAAGCCCGGCAGCGTTTCGACTTCCTCAACCGCCCGCGCGGTGTGACCATTTCGGGCGAGATCGGCATGATCAAGCCGGATCGCGGCATTTACGACCATCACGTCGCCGCGTTCGGCCTCGAGCCCGCGGCCACGCTGTTTATCGACGACAGCCAAAAGAATGTCGACGGCGCCAAGGCGGCCGGCTGGCAGTCGGTGCTGTTCACCGACGCAAAGACACTCGAGGCGGACCTCGATCGCCTGGGGGTCAGAGTGTGATCACTGTGACGGGCCTGACCGCAGTCGCTGAGACGCGCGGTCCACGGCGCTGCCATTGGATCCGTCTCGGGCGCTACTTGACGTGAGAAGCGTAGATGCGATCGAACTCACCCGTCGCCTTGGCAAGATGCAACCATTGGTCGACATAGGCCTTGAAGACAACGGCACCCTCAGGAAGCATATAACCCATTTCGCCATATTGGAGCGGCTTCTCGGGGTTGATCGCGCAAAGGCCAGGGTGAAGTTTCTCCTGCAACTCGGTTTCGACCGATTCGGCGATCATGATATCGGCTTTGCCGTCAAGGATTTGGCGGAAGATCGTGACGTTGTCCGGGTAGATCTCAATTTTAGCGTCACTGAGTTTTTCACGCACGAATTTCTCATTGGTCCCGCCGGGATTAACAATCACAGTCACATCCGGCTTGTTGATGTCGGCAATCGATTGGAATTTCGCCTCGTCCTCGCAGCGCGCAATCGGTGCCTTGCCATTGACGAGATAGGGCTCGCTGAAGAACACCTGCTTCTGGCGTTCCAAGGTCACCGAAATACCGCCCATCGCGATGTCACACTTGCCGGTCGTAAAATCGGCAAGCAATTTTTTCCAGGTAGTCGCCACGAAGTCCGCCTCGACCCCTAGTGAGCTTGCCAGAGATTTTGCGAGATCGATATCGATGCCCTGGTAGTTGTTCGCGGGCTTGTCATGAAAGGTGAAGGGCTTGTAGTCGCCGGTCGTACAGACGCGCAGCTTGCCGTTCTTGATAACCGCATCAAGCTGGTTTTCTGCGCCGGTGTTCTGCGCAATCGCCGGAGAGGCCAACAAACCCATGACGAGGGCGACGACAAACGGCGAGGCAAGAGCTTTCATAGATCTGGTCTCCGATGGATAAGAGAATCGAGCATTCGAGAAACGGTGGGCAAAGGTCAATGACTCTTCCTGGGGAATCGCTCACCGTGATCCTCCGGCGGCGCCGAAAACCCGAACCGGCTACCCGCGCTAGTGGTACCCACCTGACATAAGAGTCCGGCTCGGGATTCCTCTTGGCTGCACGCGAAGGAGCGGCATTTAGTTTGGGCCAACTCAGTCAGTCACCGTCGTGAAAACTTCGAGTACCAATTCCATTCCCACGTACTGCCTGCATCAGCGGAGAACGCACGGCTGTAAATCGGGGTTTTCGGGTTGCGCTTATCCCAGTTGGAATTTCACGATAACGTCCTTGCCGGCCACAACCTCACGGCCGAAGAATTCGCCTTCGTCGCCATTGAACGAGCCCACCTTTCCGTCGTCGAGTTTGCCCGCGTTGCTGTCGGCCCAGTAGATCGTCCAGAGACGCGTCTTTGGATCGAACAATCGCACGGTGAGGCCCTCGAACGGCTTTCCTCCCAACTCCGTATGAAAAATGTCGAAGTTGCCCAAACCCACTAGGATTTGGCGGAACTCCTGGGTCGCGTCGAATTCCTCCCACTCGTCGCTGCCGGCCAGTGGTTCCTTCAACGTACGATTCCTGATGTTCCAGTTGCCCACCAAATAGTCGAAATCATTTTTGGACGACGTCTCGCTCGCCGTTATCGCAAGTTTCCCGTCCGATGAAAGAGAGAACGCACTCATCTACTTTCCTTTGGATCGACGTCGTGCCAGCACTCCCATCGCCGCGGACATAACGAATGTATGGGCGTTTTCTTCGATGACTGCGGCGCGCTTCGCATGTCCGATCGCGGCAACAATTGGATGGGAACCCACCAGCGCGTCGGTGATGCACGCCTGCCGTCACCTCCACGTTGCAACGCGTGAGCCGAAGACCCGTTCCGGGCACGATTTCGGTTAGCTCCGCCACTCCGTAGCGAAGTCGCGTTGCTCCGCGGGGCATCACCATCCGCAGGACAGTCGATATGATTATCGGCACATTCTGCATCCTGGGCGGACACGCGCTGTTGCATGATGACCGAGACTTCGACCCGATGGTTCGTTACCTCGGCCTGCGCGCCGCGTGAGAACGATGTGCAACGAGACCTCTGTAGCGGTTATCGTCAGGCCCCTGCCCGCTCCATACCGAGGCGGGCGATGCGGCGAAGCTCGTCGATCGGGGTCAGGCCGCCGCTGCGCTCATAGTGCCAGAAGGTCCAGCCGTTGCAGGCATCCAGCCCCTGCACTTCCGCGCCGATCTTGTGGATCGATCCGGCGCTGCCACCGACCGCCACAGTGCCGTCGGCGCGCACCCTGGCCGCCCAGCGCTTCTTGGCGTCGTAGAGCGTGGCGCCCGGCAGCATCAGCCCGGTGTCGATGAGGCTGACGAAAGCGACGCGCGGCTCGGCGCGTTTGCCGGTAAGCACGGTAAGAGCAGCGCCGTCCAGCGGCCGGACTGCATCGATGCGCTCGTTGGCGGCGTCGATATAGGCCTGCTCGCGCTCGATGCCAACGAAATGGCGGCCGAGGCGCTTGGCCACCGCGCCGGTGGTGCCGGAGCCGAAAAAGGGATCGAGCACGATATCGCCGGGCTTCGTCGAGGCCATCATGATGCGGGCGAGCAGCGCTTCGGGCTTCTGCGTCGGATGCAGTTTGTCGCCATTTTCGTTCTTGAGGCGCTCAGCGCCGGTGCAGATCGGAAACAGCCAGTCGGACCGCATCTGAATGTCGTCGTTCGACGCCTTCAGCGCTTCGTAGTTGAAGGTGTAACCCTTCCCCTTCTGATCGCGCGAGGCCCAGATCATCGTCTCATGGGCGTTCTGGAAGCGGCGGCCGCGGAAATTCGGCATCGGATTGGTCTTGCGCCAGACGACATCATTGAGGATCCAGTACCCCAGATCCTGCATCTTGGCGCCGACCCTGAAAATGTTGTGGTAGGAGCCAATGACCCAGATGGTGCCGTTGGGCTTCAACACGCGGCGCGCCGCCAGCAGCCAGGCCCGGGTGAAGGCGTCGTAGACCTCAAAACTTGCGAACTGGTCCCAGTCGTCGTCGACGGCATCGACCTTGGACTGGTCGGGCCGGTGCAGATCGCCGTCGAGCTGCAGATTGTAGGGCGGATCGGCAAAGATCACGTCGATGGATTTTTCGGGCAGCCGGTCGAGCGCGGCGACGCAATCGCCCTTCAGGATCGTATCGAGCCATTCGGATTGCTGGGGAGCATGGGAAAGCTCGTCGAGAAGACGCACGGCAGACATTGTTACACCCAAAGCACGCGTTACTGTTTACTCCCTGTTATGGTTACCGATCAGCGTAAATATTCGGTGAAGGCCTGGGGTGCGGACCCCGGGTAATTTGCGAAGATCGGCCTGTTGGTGTATGCCGCGCCGCCTGAACCGTCCCAGCCTCCTCCCTCCCGCTTTTCGGATCGCTATGCCCCAGCCAGACCTTGTCATCTTCGATTGCGACGGCGTGCTCGTCGACTCCGAGATCATCGCCGCGCGCATCGAAGCCGAGCTGTTGACGTCGGCCGGTTACGAGATTTCGGCTGAGGAGATTTCCGAAACCTATGCCGGGCTGACCTTCAAGGACATCATGATGCGGGTTGAGGAAAAATCCCGCGTCCCGTTCCAGGCCTCGCTGATCGATCGCGCCGAAGACCTGGTCGACCGCCGCCTGCGCAGCGACGTGCGCGCCGTCGACGGGGTGCACGAGGCGGTCGCCGCGGTGACGGCGCCGCGCTGCATCTGCTCGAATTCGCGCACCGAGCGGATCGAATTCATGCTGGAGAAGGTGCATCTGCTGCCGTTTTTCAGCGGCCGGATTTTTTCCTCGCTGGAAACACCAAGTGGGAAATCCAAGCCGGCGCCCGACGTGTTTCTCTTTGCCGCGGCAAAGCTCCAGGCCGATCCGGCGAACACCTTCGTCATCGAGGATTCCGTGCATGGCGTGACCGGCGCCAGGACAGCCGGCATGCGTGTGATCGGCTTCACCGGAGCGGCGCACAGCTATCCCGGGCATGCCGACGCGCTGACCGAGGCGGGCGCCGAAACGGTCATCCGCCGCTGGGCGGAACTGAAAAGCGTGATCTCCGCCCTGTCGGAGTGGTCGGCGGATGCGTGAAGCAGGCGTCCAAATGGACGCGCAGATCCAAAGCCGCGGCTATTCGGCTGCGGCAACCTTCTTGTCGGTCTTCTTCGGCGGGCCTTCGTCATAGCCGGCGAACACCTGATAGTCCCGCGCGGTGGGCTCGGGAACGACAACGTTCGAATCGGTGAAGACGAACTGGGTGGCACTCGAGGGATTGGTAACCTGGACCTGATGTTGGTGAAGCTGCGAGTAAAGGACCTCCTTGCCATGCATCACAGCGATACGGATCGGCATGGTGATGGTGCCAGGGCTGAACATCGGTCCCGGAACGACCTTGCCGGCGACGGCGATCTTCATCGTCAGCGAGCCGTTGGCGCGGATGCAGTCGCGGGTCACATCGGTGATCGAGGCCTGATAGACGATCTTGGCGGAATCATCCTGCTGGCCGCTGCTCGCGTCAAGCGCGGCAGCTTCTGCATCCAGGGTGGCGGCTTTTTTCTTGGGCTTTTGACTGCCCTTGGCATAGGTGTTGAAGAAGGCGGTGCCGTCGCGCAGCGTCACTTTCGGACAATAGGCCAGCAATTGGCTGGCGAGAACCTTGGGGTCCGGCGGTGGTGGCGGTGTCGTGTCCTTCTTTCCGAAGCCCAGCATGCTGCTGCCGCCTGATTGGCAGCCGGCGGCGGTAAGCATAAAGCCGGCGAGCGCCAGACCCGCGACAAAACGACCGTTAAATGTATGAAACGCCATGAACTGCACTTCCCTCTCGCAAAGCGGGTGACGTATATCAACCGCGCGGCAAAAATGCGACTGAGCAAGTACGGAAATTAACCACTTTGCCGCGGACAATACCGCCCGGCAGCAATGGAACATGACGATGCGCTATGTGAGTACCCGCGGGGAAGCGCCCGTGCTTGGATTTTCCGACGCTGTGCTGGCGGGTTTGGCGCGCGATGGCGGACTTTATGTCCCTGAAACCTGGCCGCAGTTTTCGGCAGCTGAGATCCGCGCGATGCGCGGCCTTGCCTATCCCGACCTCGCCATCCGCGTGCTGTCGCCGTTTCTCGGCGGCGAGATCGCGATGCCGGTGTTTGAACGCCTGGTGCGCGAAGCCTATGCGACGTTCCGTCACGAGGCGGTCTGCCCGCTGGTGCAGACCGGCTCGAACATGTTCGTTCTGGAACTCTTCCATGGCCCGACGCTTGCCTTCAAGGACGTCGCTATGCAGCTTCTCGCCCGGCTGATGGACCATGTGCTTGCCGAACGCGACCAGCGCGCCAGCATTGTCGGCGCCACCTCCGGCGATACCGGCGGGGCCGCCATCGATGCCTTCGCCGGGCGCAACCGCACCGACATCTTCGTTCTTTTCCCGCACGGCCGGGTCTCGCCGGTGCAGCAGCGGCAGATGACGACGTCCATCGCCGCAAATGTCCATGCACTGGCGGTCGACGGCAATTTCGACGATTGTCAGGGCCTGGTGAAGGACATGTTCAACGATCACGGTTTTCGCGACCGAGTATCGCTGTCCGGCGTCAATTCGATCAACTGGGCCCGCATCATGGCCCAGATCGTCTACTACTTCTCATCGGCGCTGTCGCTCGGCGCGCCCGACCGGCCGATTTCGTTCACGGTGCCGACCGGCAATTTCGGTGACATCTTCGCAGGCTACGCCGCCAAGAAGATGGGGCTGCCGATCGAGCGGCTGATCATTGCAACCAACGACAACGACATTCTGGCGCGCACGCTGTCGAGCGGCGAGTACCGCACGAAAGGCGTCTTTTCGACCACGTCGCCGTCGATGGACATCCAGGTCTCTTCGAATTTCGAACGCTTGCTGTTCGAGGCGGCCGGCCGCGACGCCTCGACCGTGCGGCGCTACATGAGCGGCCTCAAGCAGTCCGGCGCCTTCACCATCGAAGCGGGCGAGATCGCCAGGATCCGCTCCGAATTCGACGCCGGCCGCTCGACCATGGACGAAGTCGCCGCCACGATCCGCTCGACGCTCGCAGCCAGCAACTATCTGCTCGACCCGCACACGGCCGCGGCCATGCACGTTGCGGTTGCAAGAACCACCAATGCCGTGCCGATGGTGGTGCTGGGCACCGCCCATCCGGCAAAGTTCCCGGCCGCCGTCGAAGCGTCCAGCGGCGTGTCGCCTGCCCTGCCCGCATGGCTAGGCGGGTTGATGACTTCAGAGGAAAAATACACGGTACTTCCATCCGACCTGAAAATGGTGGAAGATTATGTTAGCCGCCACACGCGGGCGGCAAATTAGGGAGTATCAGCTATATGGGTGTTGAGGTAAGCCGTCTGTCGAACGGCCTGACAGTCGCCACCGAAACCCTTCCAAGCCTCGAATCCGTCGCTCTTGGCGCCTGGATCAAATCGGGCGCCCGCAATGAGCGTAGCGAAGAGCACGGAATGGCCCACTTGCTTGAACACATGGCGTTCAAGGGAACCAGAAGGCGCAGCGCCTTCGAGATCGCCTCCGAAATCGAGGATGTCGGCGGCGAGATCAATGCCGCCACCAGTGTCGAGACCACCTCCTATTATGCCAGGGTGCTGAGCGACGACGTCCCCCTAGCCGTCGATATCCTGTCCGACATCCTGCAGGAATCCGAGTTCGACCCGCAGGAGTTGGAGCGCGAGCAGCATGTGATCCTGCAGGAGATTGGCGCCGCACACGATACACCCGACGACGTCGTCTTCGACCACTTCACCGAGACGGCCTTCCGCCACCAGACGATCGGCCGCTCCATCCTCGGCACGCCGGAAACCGTCAAGTCCTTCACCTCGAAGCAATTGCACAAATTCATCGAACGGCAATATGGCGCCGAGCGCATGGTGATCGTTGCCGCCGGCGACATCAAGCACGACAACTTCGTGCGCGAGGTCGAGAAGCATCTCGGCGGTTTCCGCAGCAAGTCCGACAACACCATGCCGCAATATGCGCAATATGTCGGCGGCGATTTCCGCGAGGACCGCGACCTGATGGACGCCCAGATCGTGCTGGGGTTCGAGGGCCGCGCCTATCATGTACGCGACTTCTACGCCTCGCAGGTCCTGTCGATGATCCTTGGCGGCGGGATGTCGTCGCGTCTTTTCCAGGAGGTCCGCGAAAAGCGCGGGCTGTGCTATTCGGTCTATGCCTTCCACTGGGGTTTTTCCGATACCGGCATATTCGGCGTCCATGCCGCGACCGGGCAGAGCGATATCGCCGAATTGGTGCCGGTGGTCATCGGCGAGTTGCAGAAGGTCGGCGAGACCATCCTGCAGGAGGAACTCGACCGGGCACGCGCCCAGTACCGTGCAGGCCTGATCATGTCTGCCGAAAGCCCAGCCAGCCGCGCCTCGCAGATCGCCCGGCAAATGCTTCTGTTCGGCCGGCCGATCGCCAAGGAAGAGCTGATGGAACGGCTGTCGGCGCTGACGGTCGAGCGGTTGACGGACCTGTCGTCACGGCTGTTTTCGACCAAGCCGACGCTGACTGCCGTCGGACCGGTGGGCACGCTCGCTCCCTATGAGGCGGTCCTCGAGTCGCTTTCGGGCACGCAGACCACGGCCCTAAAGCTCGCCGGCTAAGTCCATCAAAGCGTCATGTTCGCGCTCCCTTTCTTTCGCCGTGACCTGCCGGCACTGAAGGGTGACCGGGTCACGCTGCGCGTGCCGCTGACCAACGACTATCGTGAATGGTCGGTGCTGCGCGGGGAAAGCCGCGCCTTCCTGGAGCCGTGGGAGCCGCGCTGGAACCCCGACGAGCTCGACCGCACGGCCTGGCGGCATCGCCTCAGCCGCTATCGCGAAGACTATGCGCAGGGAACGGCCATAGCCTTCTTCATCTTCGACAAAAGCAACGCCAAGCTTGTCGGTGGAATCACCCTCGGCAATATCCGCCACGGCGTCGCGCAAAGCGGCCATATCGGCTACTGGATCGGCGAGCGCTACAGCGGCCGTGGCCTGATGACCGACGCGGTCAAGGTGGTGACGCGCTTCGCCTTCGATACGCTGAGGTTGCACCGGATCGAAGCTGCCTGTATTCCCGACAACACCCGGTCGATCCGCGTGCTTGAAAAAACCGGATTCCGGCGCGAAGGACTTCTCCGATCCTATCTCAGGATCAACGGCATCTGGCAGGACCACTACCTCTACGCCCGGATCGAGGACGATCCGCCGGGCGCGGAAACGAAGGACTGATTTTGACGAATTTCCTGCGAATCGGGTCGTTGTTCGCCTTTGTGCTGACGGCAATCGTCGTGCTCTGCGCGGCGTCCTCGGCCTTCGCCGTCGAACCGATCAAGATTGCCCGCGACGATGTGGCGCTCGACCTTTCGGGCGCCGTCGAAATCTACCGCAACCAGGGCGAGAATTTTCAGGTGTCGACTGCTCCGGGACCGGACGGCATCGTGCGGCGCATCGAGGTCGAGGCCAATGACGCGCGCTCGACCGGCGACTGGGCGGTGTTCGCGCTTGCCAATACCACCGACCAGCAGCTCGACAGGCTGATCGTCGCACCGCATTTCCGGCTGGTGAATTCCGGTATCTTCTGGCCGGATCTCGGCTCGACCCGCATTGCCGCGATCACGCCCAGCGAGGGCTTCGCGCTCGACCGCCAGAGCAGCCCCGACGCTGATGTGTTCCGGGTGACGCTGAACCCCGGAACGGTGATCACCTTCATTGCCGAACTGGCGTCGCCCAAACTGCCGCAGGTCTATCTTTGGGAGCCGGAATCCTACAAGGATTCGGTCAATTCCTACACGCTGTTTCGCGGCATCGTCATCGGCATCGCCGGCCTCCTGGCGCTGTTCCTGACCATCCTTTTCGTCGTCAAGGGGACCTCGATGTTCCCGGCAACCGCAGCGCTCGCCTGGGCGGTGCTCGCCTATATCTGCATCGATTTCGGCTTTCTCAACAAGGTCCTGGAAATATCGCCCGGCAACGAGCAGATGTGGCGGGCCGGAACGGAGGTGGCGCTTGCAGCGACCTTCGTGGTGTTCCTGTTCGCCTATCTCAACCTTAACCGATGGCACGGCCATTTCAGCTACGGTGCTCTGGTCTGGATTCTGGGGCTTCTGCTGATCGCCGGCGTTGCAATCGTCGACCCGGCGGTCGCCGCCGGCATCGCCAGGCTGTCCTTCGCCGCCACCGCGCTGACCGGCCTCGGCCTGATCATCTTCCTCGGCATACGCGGCTACGACCGTGCCATCATGCTGGTGCCCAGTTGGGTCATGGTCCTGTTGTGGCTATGCGGGTCGTGGATGGCGATCACCGGCATGCTCGACAACGACATCGCCCAGCCGGCACTGGGCGGCGGGCTGATCCTCATCATCCTGCTGATCGGCTTCACCGTCATGCAGCACGCCTTTGCCGGCGGCGCGCTGCATCAGGGCCTGTTCTCCGATCTCGAACGGCAGGCGCTGGCCGTAGCCGGATCGGGCGACACGGTGTGGGACTGGGACGTGATGCGTGACCGCGTCGTCACCAGGCCGGATGTCAGCATCCAGCTTGGCCTTGCGCCCGACAGCCTGGGCGGCGCTGCCCGCAACTGGCTGCCGGTACTCCATGCCGACGACCGAGACACGTTCCGTACGACGCTCGACGTGGTGCTCGAGCACCGGCGCGGCCGGGTGTCGCAGAATTTCCGCCTGCGCGGCGCCGACGGGCACTATCACTGGTTTTCGCTGCGCGCCCGGCCGGTGATCGGATCGGACGGCGAGGTCATCCGCTGCGTCGGCACCATGGTTGACGTGACGGAGCAGAAGAAGTCCGAGGAGAGGCTGTTGCACGATGCCGTGCACGACAATCTGACCGGCCTGCCGAACCGGGAATTGCTTATGAACCGGCTGGAGGCGATCATCTCGATCGCGCGCACGGAGGAGAAGGTCCGTCCCACCGTCTTCGTCATCGACATCGACCGGTTTAAGCAGGTCAATGACGGGCTCGGCATCTCGGCCGGCGATACCATCCTGCTCACTGTTGCGCGCCGGCTGCACCGGCTGCTCAAGCCGAAGGATTCGCTGTCGCGCTTTGCCGGCGACCAGTTCGCGCTGATGCTGCTTTCCGAGCAGGACCCGGCCCGCATCGCAGCCGTTGCCGATGCCATCAAGCATGCCATCAACAATCCGATTACCTTTGCCAAGCGCGAGATCGTGCTGACCGCATCGATCGGTCTGGTCACCTGGACCTCGGCGCAGAGTTCGGCCGAGGACATGGTCAAGGACGCCGAGCTTGCCATGCACCAGGCCAAGCGTTTTGGCGGCGACAGGATCGAACCGTTCCGACCCGCATTCCGCACCGTCGGCACCGACCGGCTGCAGTTCGAGTCCGACCTGCGCCGCGCCATCGAACGGCGCGAATTCACACTCGCCTACCAGCCTATCGTGCGGCTGGAAGACGGCAGCGTTGCCGGCTTCGAGGCGCTTTTGCGCTGGTATCATCCGCGTCGCGGCATGATCCCGCCAGGCGATTTCATCCCGGTCGCCGAGAGCTGCGGCCTGATCGTGCAGCTTGGCTTGTTCGCCATGCAACAGGCCGCCGAAGATCTGGCGGCATGGCAAAAGCAGATCGGCGACGCGCCGCTGTCGGTTTCGGTCAACCTGTCCAGCCGACAGCTCATCCGCCGCGATCTGGTCAGTGACGTTCGCTCGGTGATCGCGCGGGCCAATCTGAAGCCGCGCTGTTTCCGCCTCGAGCTCACCGAATCGCTGGTGATGGACAATCCCGAGCAGACAGCCCATGTGCTGAACAAGCTGAAGAAGCTTGGCATCGGCCTGTCGCTGGACGATTTCGGCACCGGCTACTCATCGCTGGCCTATCTGACGCGCTTTCCCTTCGACACGATCAAGATCGACAAGAGCTTTGTCGACGACACGACACCCAAGCGCGCGGTGCTGCTCAAATCGATGGTCAACATGGCGCATGAACTCGGCCTTTCGGTCGTGGCCGAGGGCATTTCGGACGAAAGCGATGCGCTCGAACTGCGCCAGATGGGCTGCGAATATGTGCAGAGCTTCATGTTCGGCGCGCCGATGCCCGGTGATCAGGTGCTGAGGACGCTGAAGGAACAGTATCCGCTGACCCGGGCTTGATCTTGTTCATGTCGTTGTCCCAAAATCGCTGCCCTTTTTGGGCGGCATGAGCCTGGCGATTGGCACCCGCTGGAGCGCATCGGCAAGGTCTCAGCTCCACGGCTCGGCACTTCATCAAAAGTACGACCGGAGGTCACGCGACTGTGAACTGGGAGTATTGGTTTACGGCTCGCGCTGTGCATCATACCGACTTCGCGAAATCGGTGCGAAGAGCGGACCCGCTGATAATTCAGCCTGCTGCCCGGAATCACCGGGTCATGATGGAGGCCAACTGATGAATTTCGACAAGATTTCTGCCTGGGCTCCGGTGTGGTTAAGCGTCGTGAGGATCATGTCGGCGCTGCTGTTTCTGGAGCACGGAACTCAAAAGCTCTTCAATTTTCCGCCCGCTCCCGAGCCGATGCAACTGTCGGGGCTTATTGTGATCCAGGCATTGATCGAGCTGATCGGAGGCGCGCTGCTTGCCCTCGGACTCTTCACCCGGCCCGTCGCGTTCATTCTGTCCGGCAACATGGCGGTCGCCTATTTCATGGCGCATGCGCCGCAAAACTTCTTTCCGGTTGTCAACGAGGGCGACTCGTCAATCCTCTACTGCTTCATTTTCCTGTACTTCTTTTTCGCGGGAGGCGGCGCGTGGAGCGTCGATGCGGCCCGTCGCGGGACCGGCCTCGCGACGCCCTGAACTGGATCGCGAGGGAACTTGCTGGGCGGCTACCAGCGGAGCATGTCCGACAGCCTGCCAGATGGAAATGATAAGAAAGTTTCGGCTCCGCTGATCGTCGCTTTCGGGCCCTTCGCTGGACATTCCCCAACGCGAGATACGGGCACTAGGGCGGCCATTGCCGCACTTTTAACCCGTCGCTTTCCCTTATGCGGGCATCAAATCCTGCATGATCGCGACTGTGCTGCTCGTGTCTAGGTGCCTTCTGTCGGCGATAGAGATAGTTCTCGGGAAGACCGAGGCGACGGCACGACTGGACGGCCGGAGATGAAGGGAGCACGATGCGCTCGCAGATTGCAGCCGTCGTCTTCACAAAAGCACGCTCCCACGGCTTCAACGTCCAGTGGTCGCCGAGTGCCAACCGCTTGCGGACCCAGCGGGGCAGGATCTCGACAGCCGCCTTCAGAAATGGCCGCTGAAGCGGTTGAGCCATTCCTGGCAAGACGGGAACGTCTTCCATGATCTGCAGGAATTCCAGGACGATCGGCGATGCGACGAGTCTTTGCCTCATCGCGTCGAACAGCGCGTAAAGCTCGGCCTGCGACGTGGGCGCGTCAACCGCACCATAGAGAAGCGCGACGGGGCGAGCCTCGGCGAACATCGCATCCCGTTCGAAAAAATACAGTCGATGCACATAGATGTGATAGGCCTCCATGAAACCAAACCCGGCCGTCGCTTGCACCCAGTCCAGCAACTCCGGGTCGGTGGCGTGGTATGGCTCACCTTCGCTGGTTCGGCCTGAAACGCGCCCATGCCTCCTGACGACACCTTCGATCATGGCCTTGGCCTTGGTCCGGGGACCGTAGACCGTGACCAAGGCGGCGAGGCCCGTGCGACGTAATCGTCGGAGCGCGTCGGAGCGGAATGTGCTGTGCTGCCAAATGGCGTCGCGAACCCGCGGCTCTGCCAATTCGAGCAGCACCGCCGTAACCCCGCCGATGAACAGCGCAACCGGGTTCTTGAAAATACGCCACGACACCGAGCTGGGCGGCAACAGCGCCGGCTCGCCCTGCGGGGTCGAGAAGTCCATCTGCGATCCGAGCCGCTGGCGCATGAACGACTGCGCAAGGGTGTCCACACGACGCTCAAGCAGGCGAGGCAGAGGAAGGGTGCCCGAATTGCCAAACATGCTCCGACTCTCCTGGCAACGCGTGTGGCTGGCGGATGCAGCACGAACGACTTGGCCCTTCCGTCGTTCCAAAGATTCAAACTGGCGCGCTGCATAACTCCGCAAGAACACCGCCCGTACAGTCATCACGAGCCCGGTCGCGCCGGCCCTATGGGGTGAGATCGAGCGCCGGCACGATTCTGTGATAGGGCAGCCCCGCCTCGTCGTTTAGACGCTTCACGTCGACATCGGAGGCAGCGTCAAACAGGCACATGCAGCGCCCGTCCTCCGGTGCGAAGGTCGAGCGCAGGTAGCTGATGTCCGTGCCGTTGGAGGCCATCTCGGCGGCTTTGCTGATCGCCGCCTTCTGCGCATCTCCCAGCGCTTCCATGCTGATGCCCTTGAGATCGCGTTCCACCATGTAGACAGTCATTTCCTTCTCCTCCTGTGAACAGTGACCCCAAGAGTTGAATGCAGCGGCGGGCGAAAGAGAACGACATTTTTTCTATCGATCGATAGCCGACAGTTATCGATGAAAGGATTACAATGTCGTTTCGTGGAACCGCCTCGGGAGGGCTCGCCATGGAGATGTTTCAGGTCCGCTACGTGCTTGCCGCCGCGAAGATGCTGAACTTCACCAAGGCCGCCACCGATTGCAATGTGTCTCAGCCGGCGCTCACCAAAGCGGTCAAGACGCTCGAGGATGAGCTTGGCGCGCCCTTGTTCCACCGCGAAGGAAGGCGCGTCCTCCTGAGTGAGTTCGGACGCTCCATTCTGCCGCATCTTCAGCAGATCATGCAGGAGGCCCACGCAACCAGAACGCTTGCCGACAATTTCAGGCTGCTCAACCAGGTGCCGATCCGCCTCGGCGTCATGTCGACCATCGGCCATGTGAAACTCGCCCGGTTCCTCGCAAAGTTCCAGCGCGACTATCATGGCGTCGAGCTTGAAGTTAGCGAGGCGAGCGTTCAGGAACTGAAAAACAGGCTTGAGCAAGGCGATCTCGATCTTGCCGTTCTCAATCCGCTGGAGGGATTGGGAGCGGCGTTCCGCGTCCACGATCTCTACAGTGAGCGTTACGTCGTCGTATTCGCGCCGGATCACCGGCTTGCAACCCTCAATGCAATCAAGTTGGTCGATCTCTCTCAAGAACCCTATGTCGATCGTCTGTCCTGCGAAATGCGGGACCTGGTGATGGGTGCGTGCCGGGAAAGAAACGTCAGCCTTTATGCCCGCTTTCGTTCCGAACGCGAGGATTGGATCCAATCAATGGTGCTGGCGCGGATCGGCTTCGCCTTCATGCCTGAATATTCGGTGACATCGCCTGAACTTTTGCAGCGTCCGCTGATCGAACCCGCGGTGGCACGCACGGTGTCCCTGGCTAGCGTTCCGGGCCGGCCCTATAGCCCGGCGACGGCGGCAATGGTCCGAGCTGCCCAGACGTTCGATTGGCCAGGCTAGGTGTTATCGCTGAGGCGTGAGCTTTGCTGATTTGAGATGCGTCAGATTCAACTTTTCGGCCGCCCGGCCCACGTGGCGCTCGTCGGGCACGATCCCAAACAGAACGAGGAGGTTGAGGTCTGCGCGGGATAGGTCAATTCTGTTCAGCATGTCGATGAAATCATATCACTGGATTCAGCATCATCGAAGTGCGATCTCCTGAGCGAGCGGAGCAGCGCAAGGCGCGCTTCGCATCGGAAACAGATGCAGGAGCACCCGCATGCCAGTATCACGACGTTCCCTTCTCGCCGCAGCAAGCGCTGGCGTGGCATTGTCACAAACTGCAAGATCAACGAAAGCCTCGGCACAGGCTCTTGCGGAGCCTGCGATAGACCAGACGGTTGCCGATCTCGTCGAGCGGTCTGCGGAAGCAAATTCGGCGCTGATGCGCGGGGAGATAACGAAATACTACGAGGTGATCCCACATACCGAGGACTTCCTGCTGATGTCTCCATTCGGAGGAAATCCCACGCGGGCGTCTGAACTGACTGCCGAGCGGATCGAGGCGATGGGCCGCTTTTTCAAGAACGGCACCTTCAAGCACGAACTTCTTCAAGCCTATGGTTCCGCCGACATGGTGGTCCTCGCGATCATTGAACGCCCGCACGTCGAGGTCGGCGGTCTGCCAGCCCAGGATTGGCCGCTGCGGGTTACCTTGGTCTTTCGCCGCGAAGAGGCGGAATGGCGCCTAGTGCATCGGCACGCTGACCCCCTGGTCAAGGGCGTGAGTCTGGAGCAGGCGGCGGCCCTTGCACGCGGCGAAGCCGCGTGATGCGAAGAGTGTTGCCACCCGACGGAGCGCTCTGGCTGCTGGTCCAAAGCCCGCCGAAGGTTTTCGCTTCTCGTCGTTGCAAAACGTCATTCTATGGCGCCGAATGTGGCCCGACGCGCCTTGCGAGCACCTGCTGGCGCCGGTGAAGTAGATCCGCCATAGTCATGCGCCCTGAGGGAGGACGATCATGACCTTGCCCAGCTACGCAATGAACCAGGTAAGTTTCCCGGAGATGTACGAGCGGTGGCTCGTCGGCCCTCTCTTCCGTCCATGGGCCGAGATGGCTCTTGACGAACTGGAATTGTCTTCGGGCGATCGGCTACTCGATATCGCTTGCGGAACAGGACTAGTGGCGCGCGTTGCGAGAGAGCGGCTCGGTGGAGCCGGATATATCGTCGGTGTCGACGTCAGCGCGGACATGCTTGCGGTGGCACGGGCTGTAGAACCAGCCATCGACTGGCGCCAGGGCAATGCCGGCGAGTTGCCTCTGCGTAGTGGTGAGACCTTCGACGTGGTCGTCTGCCAGCAAGGACTGCAGTTCTTTCCTGACAAACCCGCGGCGGCGGCGCAGATGCGTCGCGCGCTGACGAAGGGCGGCAGGCTAGCGATCGCCACGTGGCGCCCGGACGACGAAATCCCGTTCTTTCGCGACCTGCGCCGCGTCGCGGAGCGCCATTTGGGCGCCATCGCCGATCAACGGTACAGCTTCGGGGAAGCGGCTCCACTCGAGGCGCTGCTGCGAGACGCCGGCTTCCACGAGGTCCGATCGAGGATTGTTTCCCGCACCATCCATTTCGGGGAAGGCGTACCTTTCCTGCATTTGAATACAATGGCGCTGGTCGGGATGAGTTCCTTAGCCAAGGAATTGGGTGATCAGGAACGCAAGCGCGTCGTGGAGGCGATCGTGAGCGAGAGTGCGCCCGTGCTGCAGCCATACACCATCGGGTCGGGACTGGCCTTCGAGCTCAGCACCAATTTAGCGACAGCCAAAGGCTAATGATCTCACCAACGGAGAAGTCGTTCGATCGAGTATTGTGCCGAGAATGGCTGCTCATTCACAATCTGCCGTTCGAGAACCGAAAGGATTGCCCGGCTGCGGTCGAGGTCAGACCACCTCAGGGAAATTTCTGCTCGCCAATCGAGAGGCTTCACAAGCAACGCATCGGCTACGCAGCCCTCGATTAAAACCAGCTTGTTTTACATTTCGAATTATTTTGCCGCACTGTGGCCATTGTGCCGCCATTATCCATGACTAGTTGAATGAAGCACTGACCGTTCTTCTTGTCTTTTTCGACGTTGACGGCTCAACGTTGGAAATAGACCTGCCCCAAAATATCTGGGCGGCTAGACAAGGAACGGAGGGGGACCTGGCGTCACTCCAAAGAACATTTGAATTCTTTGCTTGCGGAGCCTTCGTCCTTTCGGGCGGACGGCCTTTGTCGAAAAGGATCGCGGGGCTTGGCCTGGCGGCGACCGTGGCAGCCATGCCATGGCCGGTCTATTCGGGAGTCCTGGTCAACGGCGTGACCGAAGCCGCGGTTGCCACTGCTGTTCCGTTCTCGGCTCTGAGTTTCCCCTCGGCCGCGCCCGAGTTCGACATCATCGATCCAGACACCATATCGACCTCTGGACGCGAGGGAGAACGCACACTGGCCGAGGCATTGAGGGGCACCGTCTCCATCCTTTCCGAAGGCGCGGAACAGATCGTCATCGGCATGTCGATGCACGAGTTCGGCGAGTACAAGGTGTCGCAGCACATCGCCAGCGAAATCCTTCGTGCAGCCAAGGACACCCAATTTCCTGCCGATACGCTTTTTGCGATCGCCGAAAAGGAATCCTCCTTCGACATCAACAATCGCCCGTCTAAAGGGTCGGCGCTTGGTCTTATGCAATTCCTCGACCAGACATGGCTCGAGGCGGTGAAGAAGTACGGTGCAGAATTCGGCCTGGGCGACGAAGCGGAACTGATCCGGACCCGCCCCGAGGGCAAACGCGAATACCATTTCGTCGAGGACAAGGCCGAGGAACAGCGCATCCTTGAATTCAGGCGCGATCCCTATCTGGCGGCGGCACTTGCGGCCAAGAACCTTCTCGCGGCCAAGCAACGCATCGAAGCTCGTCTTGAGAAGGCCATGGATGAAAAGGATCTCTACCTCCCCCATTTCCTTGGCACCAACGGGGCAGCAACGCTCCTGTCGAATGCCGATGAGAAGCCCAATGCCACGGCCAGCACAATCTTCCCCAAGGCGGCACGCTTCAATATTGCGATCTTCAAGGCCGAGGGAAAACAGCTCACCGTCGGCCAGTTTCACCAGCGCCTGCGCTCCTTCCTGGAAGCCCGCATCGGCAAATACAGCGATGTCGAAACGCGCGTGAAACAGGCTGACCTGTCCTGGACGTCAGGTTTCGAGAATCTCGTCTACGATCTGGGCAAACGGCTGGCGATGGCAATGCGGCGGTAACCAGCCAGGTATCGGGTTTTCACCTCTAAAGCGCGTCGCGTTGATCGGCCTCACGCGACGCGCTTTAGGTTGTCGTTTTATGCATGTCGCTATCGCAAAACCGCTACACACTTTTGCGCGACATGCATTAGGCGTGACCGGCGGCCAGGCTGAGATGCGCAAGGTCGATACCGATCGAAGCGAGTATCCGGTCGTATTTGCGCTCGATGTCGGTATCGAACAGAAGCTCCGCATCTGCCGGGCAGGTCAGCCAACCGTTCTCGGCGATTTCGCTTTCCAGCTGACCGGCGCCCCAGCCCGAATAGCCGAGCGCCATCAGCGCGTGCCGAGGCCCGCGGCCCGACGAAATGGCGCGCAATATGTCGACGGTCGCGGTCAGGCAAATGTCGTCGGAGACGGCCAGCGACGATTCCACGCGGTAGTCGCCCGAATGCAGGACGAAGCCGCGGCTGCGGTCCACCGGTCCGCCGTTGCGGACGACGAAGTCGCGGGCCTGCGCGGGCAAGCGGATCGCCTCCTGTTCGTTCATGATGCCGAGCTGCACGAGCAAATCGGGAAACAGCATCTGCTGTGTCTGGTTGATGACCAGGCCCATCGCGCCTTCGTCGCTGTGCGCGCAAATATAGATGACGGAGCGCGTGAAGCGGTCGTCCTTCATGCCAGGCATGGCAATCAGGAACTGGTCGTCGAGAAAGCCGCGTCCCGCAGCCATCTTCTTGTGGCGCAACAAGTCCATGAGGGGAGCGTAACGCGTTTCTGGAGCGCCGAAAAGATGCGCCGCGCGCGATTTGGTCGCAGATGTGCATCCAAGGCACGCAAAGCTGTGCCCGAGGTCACGCAAAGCTGTGCCCGAGGTCACACAAAGCTGTGCCCGAGGTCACGCAAATATGATAGCAGCGACGCCATGAAGTCATTGCGCAGCCATGAACGGACGCTCAAATCACCGCCATGCAAAGCTTGAAAGTCCTGCTGCTCAGCGCCGCTGTCGGATGTGGAACCGGTCTTCCCGCCGCAGCCTCCTCGTCGATCTGGTACGAAAGCGAAGGCGGCAAAGTACGCCTTGTGACCAGCGGCAAGCCCGACACAGCCGGACGCATCCATGGCGTCCTCGATATTTCGCTCAAGCCTGGCTGGAAAACCTACTGGCGCGATCCGGGCGACGCGGGCGTGCCGCCGCAAATCGATATCTCGGCCAGCACCAACATTGCCAACGCGACGTTTTCGTTTCCACCACCCCAGCGCCACGACGACGGCTCCGGCAAATGGGCCGGCTACGACCATCCGGTTTCGCTGCCGGTAACGTTCACGCTGTCGGCGCCGAACGAGCCGGCCGTCATCGATGCCGATATCTTTCTCGGAATTTGTGAGACGATCTGCATCCCGGTGCAAACGAAGCTGACCATCGATCCAGGCTCCGATCCGGACAACGTCGAAGACGCCGCTTTGGTGAAGGCGGCGCTTGCAACGCTGCCTGCTCCCGCAAGACCCGATTTCGGCGTCAATATCCTGCCGGGTGACCGCGAGACACTGATTGTCGAGGCGAGCTTTCCGGGCAATCCCAAAGCAGCGGATTTCTTCGTCGCCGGTGAGCGCGACTACATGTTCGGCGTGCCGGCCCGCAGCGAAAAGGACGGCAAGCTGGTGTTTACCGTGCCGATCCTCGACAGGCCGACGACGACGCCGACGGATGGCGGACTTTACTACACGCTGACAACTGCGGCCGGCGCCGTCGAAGGCCTGCTGCCCTTCCCTTGATCCCCAGCAAAGGATGTTCAGATCGAACATCCCTTGCTCCGGCCACCCCCGACAGTTGCGGGAAACGGCTGAATTCGCTATCGCAAGGACACTCCCTTCCATTTGTCAAAACGAGGACCACGATGATGATTGCCGTTGGCGACAAGCTGCCCCAAGCGACCTTCAAGACGATGACTGCCGACGGCGCAAAAGCGATCACGACGGCCGAGATTTTCTCGGGAAAGAAGGTGGTGCTGTTCGCTGTTCCCGGCGCTTTCACGCCGACCTGCTCCAACAACCATCTGCCCGGCTTTCTGGATAATTACGACGCCATCCTGGCGCGCGGCGTCGACACCATCGCCGTCGTCTCCGTCAACGATGTTCACGTGATGGGCGCCTGGGCCCGCTTCAGCAGCGGTGAAGGCAAGATCCTCTACCTTGCCGACGGCAATGGCGATTTCGTCAAGTCGATCGGTCTCGACGCCGACCTTTCCGGCGGTGGCATGGGGCTGCGCTCGAAGCGGTTTTCGATGATCGTCGACGACGGCAAGGTCGCCGCGCTCAATGTCGAGACAAAGCCTGGCGTTGATGAATCCGGTGCTGCTCACATTCTCGGACAGCTTTCCGTTTTGGCGACAGCATAGGCCGAGGTTGCTGCGGTCCTTCGGCCTGACGATCGCGCTCGTTTCGGCAGCGGCGCGTCCAATTGGGCGTGCAAAGAACGCTGTTCGGGAATTGCCTGCTTTTAGGGGACCTCAATGATGTTTGACCACTTCTGGCGCGCTGTGGCGATCGGCATCGGCGCCACGGCGCTCATGGACCTCTGGGCGATTTTCCTGAACACGGTGTTTGCTCAGCCACGGCCGAACTGGGGACTGGTTGGTCGCTGGGTCTGGCACCTGAGGGACGGCAAGGTCTTCCATGACGATATCGGCGAGGCAGCACCCTATGCGCATGAATCGGCGCTGGGCTGGGCCTTCCACTACTTTGTCGGCATCGTCTACGGCATCATTCTCGCCGTTTTGGCTGGAGCGGCGTGGCTGGCCGCGCCGACCTTCCTGCCGGCCTTCATCCTCGGCATCGTCACCGTAGGCGCCGGCTGGTTCCTGCTGGCGCCCGGCATGGGCGCCGGCTGGGCCGCGTCAAAGCGCCCCAACCCGATGCAGATCCGCGCCCTCAACCTCGTGTCGCATACTGTGTTCGCACTCGGACTTTTCGGCACGGCGCTGCTGATCCGCTGAATATGGCGGACCAGACTGGTCACTAGTCTAGACTGGTCAGTAGCCCAGACTGGTCAGTAGCTTTGGGTCGAGCGGCGCAGTTTCCTGGCTGCCGGCTGCTTGGCTTGGGTGTTTTCCCCAGCCGAAACGGGCGCGGGCCTGGCCGTCTTGTTCTTGAACGGCGCCATGCCGAGCCGCGCCAGTTCGTCGGCACGCTCGTTCTCCGGATGGCCGGCATGGCCCTTGACCCAGTGCCAGATCACCTGATGACGGTTGCGCGCCTCGTCGAGCGCCTGCCACAGTTCGGCATTCTTCACCGGTTGCCTGGCAGCGGTCTTCCAGCCGTTGCGCTTCCAGCCGTCGATCCAGCTGAAAATGCCGTCCTTGACATAGTTGCTGTCGGTATAAAGATCGACCGAACAGGGTTCTTTCAGCGCATTGAGCGCCGAGATGGCGGCCAAAAGTTCCATGCGGTTGTTGGTGGTAGCAGCCTCGCCGCCCGACAGTTCCTTCATGACGCCGTTGAAGCGCAGGACAGCCCCCCAGCCGCCAGGCCCCGGATTGCCCGAACAGGCACCATCGGTAAAGATTTCAACGCGTTTGGTCATGTCAGTCCGTATTCGGAAGGAGATTTGATCGCTCGGTGGAAACGCATGCGCCTGATATATTCGGTCGGATCGCGTTTCACGACCAGCCCGCCGTTGGCAATGGTCAGCCAGTCGTAGAGCCGGGTCAGCATGAAGCGCAATGCCGAGCCGCGCGCCAGCATCGGCAGCGCAGCTTTCTCTTCGCCGCTCAAGGGCCGCACGCTTTGGTAGCCGGCAAGCAGCGCCGTGCCCTTGGTCAGGTTGAAGGAAAAATCCTTCTCGAAGCACCAGGCATTGAGGCAGGTAGCGACATCATAGGCGTAGAGATCATTGCAGGCGAAATAGAAGTCGATCAGCCCCGACAGTTTCTCGCCGAGGAAGAAGACATTGTCGGGGAAAAGATCGGCATGGATGATGCCTTCCGGCAGGCCGTTCGGCCAGTTCCTCTCGAAATCGGCGAAGTCGGCATCGACCTCGGCCGCCAGTCCCGGCTCGACCTCGTCGGCGCGAGGGCGAGAGGCGCTCCACAGCTTGCGCCAGCCATCGATGGCAAGGGCATTCGGACGGGTCATCGGAAAGTCGGCGCCGGCCAGATGCAGCGCCGCCAGCGCCTTGCCGACCTCGCTGCAATGCGCTGAGGTCGGCCGCCGCAGCGAAACGCCTTCGAGGAAGGTGATGATGACCGCCGGCCGGCCGGCAAGCGTTCCGATGACGTCGCCATCATGCGCGGTCACCGGAAGCGGGCAGGAAATGCCCTTCCTGGCGAGATGGCTCATGAGGCCGAGGAAGAACGGCAGATCGGCCTTGTCGACGCGCTTTTCGTAGAGCGTCAGGATGTAGGAGCCGCTGGTCGTGTGCAGCAGGAAATTCGAGTTCTCGGTGCCTTCGGCGATGCCCTTGTAGGACAGGAGATCGCCGACCGGATAGGCCTTCAGGAACGCGCCGAGCTCGCTTTCGTTGACGTCTGTGTAGACCGCCATGAACCTTACGCGGCCCCGTTGACGAAAGCCATGTCGGCCGCCGTCAGCTCGACGTCGCGCAGCACCCGCATCACCGGAAAATCCTCGGTTTCCGTCGCCGTCACCGCCAGCTCGATGGTTACGTCGAAGCGCTGCCGGAACGCATCGATGATCTCGTCGACGATGATTTCCGGCGCCGATGCACCTGCCGACAGACCGAGCGTCGAGATGCCGGCGATCTCGGTCCATGGAATCTCAGAGGCGCGCTGCACCAGAAGCGACATCGAGGCGCCGGCGCGTTCGGCCACTTCGACGAGACGCCGGGAATTTGAGGAGTTGGGAGCGCCGACGATCAGGAAGAGATCGGCACCCGCGGCGGTCTCCTTGACCGCTTCCTGGCGATTGGTGGTGGCGTAGCAGATCGATTCCGCTGCCGCCGCATGCAAATCGGGAAAACGATCCTTAAGCACCCGAATGATGCCGGCGGTGTCCTCGACCGACAGCGTCGTCTGGGTGACGAACCCGAGCGCCCGCGGGTCGGCGGGCACCAAATTCGCGGCGTCGGCTTCGGTCTCGATCAAGGTGACGGCGCCGTCCGGCAACTGCCCCATCGTGCCGATCACTTCCGGGTGGCCGGCATGGCCGATCAGAAGCACATGACGGCCGAGCCGCTGATGGCGCATTGCCTGCTTGTGGACCTTCGACACCAGCGGGCAGGTGGCGTCGAGATAGAAGAGGTTGCGCGCGTGGGCGTCCGCCGGCACCGACTTCGGCACGCCATGCGCCGAAAAGACGACCGGGCTCTGACGATGCTCAGCCGGTATCTCGGAGAGTTCCTCGATGAACACCGCACCGAGGCTTTGCAGCCCCTCGACGACGTAGCGATTATGGACGATCTCGTGGCGAACATAGACCGGCGCGCCATATTTCTTCAGCGCCAGCACGACGATCTGGATGGCGCGGTCGACGCCGGCGCAGAAGCCGCGCGGCTGGCAGAGCCTTATCGTCAGCGGTGGCCTTGTGGTCGTGTGAAGCATGATTCCCGGCCGGTTGGTCGTAGCGTGAACTCAAGTCTTGAACTCAAGGCGCGAAATGAGGTGCGCACCCCTGCCCTGTCAAGGGCCGATCATTCTTCTTTCGCCGGGCGGCGAAGCCTGAAGATGAGGACGCCGGCAAGAGCAGCGGCAAGGCCGTACCAGGTTACGGCGTATTGCAAATGGCTGTTCGGCAGGTCGATGATCGTAACACCGCCGACCGGCAGCCCACCCGGGTTCGGCGTGGCGTTCGCGTCGATAAAGAATGGCACCAGCCCTGCGCCGGCCGGCAGACCGGCGCTGGCCGCCATGGCGTCGCGATCCTTCCAGTAGAAGATGTTTTTCTGCGGATCATTGTCGGGAAGCATCATCGAGGGCTTTGCCGGCAGCGGATTGCGGGCGAGCCCCGTCACCGTCACCTGGCCCGCACCCTGGCTTTGCGGGCGCTTGGCAGCGTCCTTGAGATCGTACCGCACGAAGCCGCGATTGATCAGAACGAAGCGCCCGTCCTCCAGATGCAAGGGCGTGAAGACATCGAAACCGGACTGGCCTTCCCAGGTCGCGAAGAAATGTCGCTCGCCGTGATGCAGGAAGGTGCCTGATGCCGTCACCGGCGTGTAATCGACATCGCCGCTGGCGGCAAACCGTTTTTCGACCTCGGCCAACGGCACGGGCGCTGAGTGCGTGCGCTGGTCGATGGTCTGGAGAAGACCCTCTTTCCAGTACAGGCGCTGGAGTTGCCAGGTGCCGAGCGCCAGCAGGATGAAGAACAGCACGAGGCCGAGGCCAAGCAGCAATGCCGTCTTCGGCCGCGAACGGCCTGCAATCGAAGCGGATGTCGTGCTCATTCGCCGAGGTCCAGCCTGCCCTCTGCCGCCTTGTTGCGGTATTGCAGCGTCAGCAGCACACCCTTGATCAGCCTGAGCGCGCCAAGGCAAAGCACCAGCGTCAGCGGTATCCAAAGCAGGAAATGCAGCCAGAGCGGCGGACTGAGCGTCACCTCCATCCACAGCGCCAGCCCGACGACGATGAAGCCGATGATCAGGATGACGAACGCCGCCGGACCGTCGCCGGCATCGGCGTAGGAATAGTCGAGGCCGCAATTGGCGCAGCGTTTGCCAACGGTGAGGAAGCCGGAAAACAGCCGACCCTCGCCGCAGCGCGGGCAGCGGCCGTGCAGGCCAGCCGAAATCGGATCGATTGCTGGCCAGATCGCCTTGTCGTCGCTCATTGCGATACTTTAGTGCCCTTCACTCCAAAAGGTAAGGCGGCCACGTCGCCGCAGCCGCCTCATCGATTTCCTCAGGAAGATTTCAGTGGCCTTCGATGACCGCGCCGGTCGAGGCCCAGACATAGATCGACGCGAACAGGAACAGCCAGACTACGTCGACGAAGTGCCAGTACCAGGCGGCCGCCTCGAAGCCGAAATGGTGCTTGGGCGTGAAGTCGCCCTTCATCGCGCGGACCAGGCAGACCAGCAGGAAGATGGTGCCGATGATGACGTGGAAGCCGTGGAAGCCGGTCGCCATGAAGAAAGTGGCGCCGTAGATCGAATCCCTGAAGCCGAACGGCGCGTGCATGTATTCGTAAGCCTGCACCATGGTGAACAGGATGCCGAGACCGACGGTCAGCACCAGGCCGTTGATCAGACCCTTGCGGTCGCCATGAAGCAGCGCGTGGTGCGCCCAGGTCACCGTAGTGCCCGACAGAAGCAGGATGACGGTGTTGTAGAGCGGCAGGTGGAAGGGGTCGAGGACCTCAACGCCCTTCGGCGGCCAGACACCGCCGGTGAAGGTGGCGCGGGCATATTGCTGTGCCTCGCCGGGAAACAGGCTGGCGTCGAAGAAAGCCCAGAACCAGGCGACGAAGAACATCACCTCGGAAGCGATGAACATGATCATGCCGTAGCGCAGATGCAGCGACACAACACGCGTGTGGTGGCCTTCATGCGCTTCCCTGATGGTATCCGACCACCAGGCGTACATGGTGTAAATGACGATCAAGAGGCCGATGAAGAACAGCCACGGATTGGCGATGTTGAAGCCGAAGATCGGGAAATCGCCGCCCTTGAGATACTGCATGTAACAGACGCCGCCGATCGCGGTGACCAACGCACCGACCGAGCCGAGGAAAGGCCACGGGCTCGGGTCGACGAGATGGTAATCATGTTGTGGTTTTGCGTGCGCGTCTGCCATATCAACCCCCGAGGCTTCGTTCGGTATGTGAAACTTTGTTGCTTGTGCCTTCGGCCGGCACTGACAACACGACCGGCTTCTTCTTCTCGTTCTTCTCGACCGGGAACATCGTGTAGGACAGGGTAATCGTCTTCAGGTCCTTCAATTCCGGCGCATTGACGATGTCGGGATCTACATAGAACACGACCGGCATGTCCAGCGTCTCGCCAGGCTTCAGCGTCGTATCGGTAAAGCAGAAACACTCGACCTTGTTGAAGTAAGACCCCGCAAATTCCGGCTGCACATTAAAGGTCGCGCGGGCCGTGGTGGCGCGGACGAACTTGTTGGTGGCGCTATAATGCGCCTGGGCCGTCTCGCCTATCTTGATGGTGACGGAGCGGGCGACCGGCTCGAACTGCCAGGGCACGCCGGCTGTGTTGGCGTCAAAACGGATGGTGATATCGCGGTCGAGCACGCGGTCGGCATATTGCTGCGTTGCGCGTTTCACGGTGCCGCCGTAACCGGTCGCCTGGCAGAACATCGCGTAGAGCGGCACCGCCGCATAGGCCATGCCGATCATGCCGCCGAAAAAGGCAATGCAGACGCCGGCGACGATGCGGTTGGTGTTCCTGTTTTGAGGATGGGTCACCGTTTGGCGGTTCATCTGAGCCTCACATCGTTCCGGTGAGGTTGTGACCGAATTTCACGACGGTCGCGATGTAGAAGATGACGACAAGCACCGCCAGCGCCAGGCCGATGGCTACCGAGCGGTTGCGCCGGGCCTTCTGCTGGCGCTCCGTCAGCGTGACGAGTTCAAGCTTCTTGTCGGCCATGGTCATGCTCCGCCCGTGGCCAGCGCGCGCCCGACAACGCATTCGGCAAGGTAGATGGCGAAGATGGCGAAGAGGTAGAGCAGCGAGTAGCCGAACAATGCCTTGGCTGGCTTCATCACATGGTCGTCATCCGCCATCCGCAGCACCTGCCACGCATACCAGACGAAGCCGGCGCCAAGCAGCACCGCAAGGACGCCATAGACGGGTGTGGTGAAGCCGAGCGCCCATGGCAGCACGCCAACCGGCGCAAGGATCAGCGCGTAGGCAAAGATCTGGCGTCGGGTCGAAGCCTGGCCGGCGACATTCGGCATCATCGGGATGCCGGCCCTGGCATAGTCCTCGGACTTGAAGAGGGCGAGCGCCCAGAAATGCGGCGGCGTCCATAAAAAGATGATGAGGAACAGGACGACGCTTTCCAGGTTGACCGTTCCGGTCACCGCGGCCCAGCCGATCACCGGCGGAATGGCGCCGGCAGCACCGCCGATGACAATGTTCTGCGGCGTCCAGCGCTTCAGCCACATCGTGTAGACGACCGCATAAAAGAAGATGGTGAAGGCCAGCAGCGTCGCCGACAGCCAGTTGACCAGCACGCCGAGCGTCATCACCGACAGCACCGACAGCACCAGGCCGAAACTCAGTGCCTCGCCGGGCCGGATGCGGCCGGCCGGCACCGGACGGCCGGCCGTCCTGGTCATCACCGCATCGATATCGGCGTCGTACCACATGTTGAGCGCGCCGGACGCGCCAGCCCCGATGGCAATGGCCAGGATCGCGATCACCGCCAGAAGCGGATTGATGGTCACGGGTGCTGCGACCAGGCCGACAAAGGCGGTGAACACCACCAGCGACATGACGCGCGGCTTCAACAGGGCGAAGAAATCGCCCGCCGTCGCTTCCGACATGCGAAAGCCCGGTTCGTCAGTCAATGTGTCGTCGACAAGGGCCATGCGTACTTAAAGTCCATCATTCCGTTGGCCAAAACCGCCGGCGACCGGCGGTTCCGTATTTCCCCCAGGCAGAAGCCTATTTGATCTTCGGCAGTTGTTCCCACTGGTGGAAGGGCGGCGGCGAAGGCAGCTGCCATTCAAGCGTCGTCGCACCCTCGCCCCATGGGTTGGCGCCGGCCACCCGCTTCTTCTGGAAGGCCTCGAACACGCCATAGAGGAAGATGACCACGCCGACGGCCGAAATATACGAGCCGTAGGACGACACCATGTTCCAGCCGGCAAACGCATCCGGATAGTCGATGTAGCGGCGCGGCATGCCGGAGAGGCCGAGGAAATGCTGCGGGAAGAAGACGAGGTTGACGCCGACGAAGGTGACCCAGAAGTGGGTATTGGCGATGACAGGCGAATACATGTAGCCGGTCATCTTCGGGAACCAGTAGTACCAGCCGGCGAAGATGGCAAACACCGCGCCCAGCGACAGCACATAATGGAAATGCGCGACCACGTAATAGGTGTCGTGCAGCGGGCGGTCGAGACCGGCATTGGCAAGCTGGACGCCGGTAACGCCGCCGACGGTGAACAGGAAGATGAAGCCAATCGCCCACAGCATCGGGGTCTTGAGCGAAATCGACCCGCCCCACATGGTGGCGATCCACGAGAAGATCTTCACGCCCGTCGGCACCGCGATAACCATCGTGGCGAAGACGAAATAGCGCTGCGTGTCGAGCGACAGGCCGGTCGTGTACATGTGGTGCGCCCAGACGATGAAGCCGACCGCACCGATCGCGACCATGGCATAGGCCATGCCGAGATAGCCGAAGATAGGCTTCCTGGAGAAGGTCGAGACGATGTGGCTGACGATGCCGAAGCCCGGCAGGATCAGGATGTAGACTTCCGGATGGCCGAAAAACCAGAACAGGTGCTGGAACAGGATAGGGTCGCCGCCGCCGTCCGGCGCGAAGAAGGTCGTGCCGAAGTTGCGATCGGTCAAAAGCATGGTGATGCCGCCGGCCAGAACCGGAAGCGACAACAGCAGCAGGAAAGCGGTGATCAGCACCGACCAGGCGAACAGCGGCATCTTGTGCAGCGTCATGCCAGGCGCGCGCATGTTAAAAATGGTGGTGATGAAATTGATGGCGCCGAGGATCGACGAGGCGCCGGCGATGTGCAGCGACAGGATCGCAAGATCCATCGCCGGTCCGGGCTGGCCTGATGTCGATAGCGGCGGATAGATCGTCCAGCCGCCGCCGACGCCGTAGGCGCCAGGCGCGCTCGGCACGAAAGCTGAGATGATCAGCAGGATGAAAGCCGGCGGCAGCAACCAGAACGAGACGTTGTTCATGCGCGGGAATGCCATGTCGGGCGCGCCGATCATGATCGGCACCATCCAGTTGGCGAAGCCGCCGATCAACGCCGGCATGACCATGAAGAAGATCATGATCAGCGCATGCGCGGTGGTGAAGGCATTGTACATGTTCTTGCCGCCGTCAAGCGCGGCGTCGGCGTTCAAGCCGTAGACCATCTGCGCCAGGCCGGTGAAAATCTGGATCCCAGGCTCCTGCAGTTCCATGCGCATGACGACCGAAAGCGCACCGCCGACGCAGCCCGCCATGATCGCGAAGATCAGGTAGAGTGTGCCGATATCCTTGTGGTTGGTCGAATACACCCACCGCACCCAGCCATGATACGGCTTGTGGTCGTGGTCGTGAGCTGCAGCGTCTGCCATGTTCGGCTCCGTTCCCTGATCTTTTCTGGTCGCGGCATCAGTTGCCGGCGGCCGCTACCTTGTCTTTGCCGTCGACCTCGGCCATCAGCGCCTTGTTGGCGCCGGGAAGGTCGGTGCCGGCTGCTGCCAGCCAGGTCTTGTACTGGGCGTCGGAGACGACGCGGATCGCGATCGGCATGAAGGCGTGGTCCTTGCCACAGAGCTCCGAGCACTGGCCGTAATAGAGGCCTTCCTTTTCCGCCTTGAACCAGACCTCGTTGATGCGCCCCGGAACCGCGTCGGTCTTGATGCCGAAGGACGGCATGGCAAAGGCGTGGATCACGTCCGCCGCAGTCACCAGCACACGGGTCATGGTGTTGACCGGCACCACCATCTCGTTGTCGACGGCGAGCAGGCGAGGATAAGCGCCGCGGTCCTCCTTGCCGGCCGCGGCGCGGTCAGAATCCGCCAGGATCGCCGAGTTGAAGGAAAGCGTGTTTTCGGTCTGGTATTCGTAATCCCAGTTCCACTGGTTTCCCGTCGCCTTGACGGTCAGCTTGGCTTCCTCCGGCGGCGTGTATTGCGCAGTCAAGAGCTGGAACGAGGGGATGGCGAGCAAGAGCAGGACGACGACCGGCCCGACCGTCCAGATCACCTCGATCAGCGTGTTGTGGCTGGTGCGCGACGGGGTAGGGTTGACGCTCGCGCGAAACTTCAGGATGCAATAGGCGATGAGAAAGAGCACGAAGAGGGTGATCGGCACGATGAACCACAGCGTATAGTGCTCGAACCGGGCGATCTGCCGCATCATGTCGGTGGCTGCGGGCTGGAAGGTCATCTCCCACGGCGCAGGCTGGGCCGCATGGGCGGATGCACCGGTGAACAGTGTGGCGGCAGCGCTTGCCAGGAGTTTGGCGCCTGCTAGGAATTTTCTCATTGCCGTCATTAACTCCCAGTTCCTCGCGATCGGACCGCAAGAATATCGACCAACGCCGGGAGGGGAATCCCGGATAGTCCCGAGGCTGGTTCAAACCATACTCTATTTGCCTCTGCAAGAAAGGAGCGGGGGAAACCGTGCGGCATTTTTGCGCGCAAGCGCGGCTGCGCCTTGTGGCGGCGGCCGCGGCGGTGGCGGACCCGCGAATGCCCGAGCGGTGGAGTGTCCCGGCAAAATGCGCCGGGCCGTCGCAATTCGGGCGAATTTGGCACGGAAAAGCGCACAATTGCCTTGGTCGAGGCAGGCCGGCAGTGGTCTCATCCTTTACTTGCCCTTGGCGCGGCTTAAAGTGCCGTGATTCGCAATGGAGCCGTCATGAACTCTTGGCTTTCGGGACTTGGGCATTCGAGACTTGGGCTTTCGAGACTTGGGCTCTCGAGAAGCTTGGCGAAGGCCATCCTTCTCGCCGCCGTGTCTAGCGTTGGCCTGTCTGGCGTTGGCTTGTCTGGGATCGGCCTGTCCTATGTTGGCTCGTTCGGGGTCAGCCAGGCCAATGCCGCGCAGCCAAGCGGCAAGGTGCGGACGACGCATGGCGCATGGTCGATCATCTGCGACACGCCGGCTGGCGCCACATCGGAACAATGCGTGATGATGCAGAACGTCGTCGCCGAAGACCGTCCCGAGATGGGGCTTTCCGTCGTCGTGCTGCGCACTGCCGACAACAAGGCCGAAATCCTGCGCGTGCTGGCGCCGCTCGGCGTGCTGTTGCCCAACGGGCTCGGCCTCAATGTCGACGGCAAGGACATCGGCCGGGCCTATTTCGTGCGTTGCTTCCAGGACGGCTGCTATGCCGAGGTCATTCTCGAAAAGCCGTTGCTCGATACGCTGAAGACCGGAACGTCGGCCACCTTCATCGTCTTCCAGACGCCGGAGGAAGGCATTGGCATCCCGGTCGAGCTCAAGGGTTTCGCCGACGGTTTCGCCGCGCTGCCTTGAGACGGGGCGAGAGGCCCAAAACCCTGCTGACGAAAATGGGATTGTGACCGCCTTTGGCTACAGCGCCGCGCATCCACGGACGCGCAAAGGACGCTGTAGCGCTTCGATTTTGCGCATGATCCTTTCCGAAAATCGATTCCGATTTTTCGGGGTCATGTACAGACAATGGTCATTGCCGATTGTCTGGACGCACCTTCGCGCCTACATCGTGAGGACAATCTCTTTCCACGGACGGACCGCGCCATGAACAGCCTGATCGGCCAATTCGACATTTCCGACGATCGCATCAAGCAGATCGTCGCCGAGACCATCAACGGCGCCGACGACGGCGAGTTGTTCCTCGAATACAGCGAGAACGAAGCGCTGATGTTCGACAATGGCCGGCTGAAGACCGCCAATTTCAACACAGACCAAGGCTTTGGCCTGCGCGCGGTCGCCGGCGAAGCGAGCGGCTACGCGCATTCCAGCGATCTTTCGGAAGCGTCGCTGCTGCGCGCGGCCGACGCTGTGTCGACCGTCAAGAGCGGCTATTCCGGCACGCTTGCTGCGGCTCCCGCCCGCACCAACCGCCATCTCTATGGCGACGACAACCCGATCCCCTCGCCCTCCTTCGAGGCCAAGGCCAAGCTCCTTCAGGAAATCGATGCGTGGCTGCGAGCCGAGGATCCGCGCGTGCGGCAGGTGACGGCGTCGCTCGCCGCCTCCTGGCAGCATGTCGAGATCGTGCGTGCCGACGGCCAGATGGTGCGCGACATCCGCCCGCTGGTCAGGATCAACGTGTCGGTGGTGGTCGGCAACGGCGACCGCCAGGAGAGCGGCTCCTTCGGCATGGGCGGACGCAAAGGGTTTGGCGAATTCCTGGTCGAGGAGAGCTGGAAGCACGCCGCCAAGGAAGCGCTGCGGCAAGCGCTGGTCAACCTCGAGGCCATCCCGGCGCCGGCCGGGACGTTCGACATCGTGCTGTCCAGCGGCTGGCCGGGCGTCATGCTGCACGAGGCCGTCGGCCACGGGCTGGAAGGCGACTTCAACCGCAAGAAGACATCGGCCTTCGCCGGGCTGATGGGCCAGCAGGTGGCCGCCAAGGGCGTCACAGTCGTCGACGACGGCACCATGGCCGAGCGGCGTGGCTCGCTGACCGTCGATGACGAAGGCACGCCGTCGGCCCGCAACGTGCTGATCGATGACGGCAAGCTTGTCGGCTATATGCAGGATCGCCAGAACGCCCGGCTGATGGGCATGAACGCCACCGGCAACGGACGGCGCGAAGGCTACGCGCACCAGCCGATGCCGCGCATGACCAACACCTATATGACTTCAGGCGACATGGAGCCGGACGAAATCATCGCCTCGGTCAAGAACGGCATCTATGCCGTCTCCTTCGGCGGCGGCCAGGTCGACATCACCTCGGGAAAATTCGTGTTTGGCTGCACCGAGGCCTACATGATCGAGGACGGCAAGGTGACGCAGCCGATCAAGGGCGCCATGCTGATCGGCAATGGGCCGGATGCCATGCATCGGGTTTCGATGATCGGCGACGACATGAAGCTCGACACCGGCATCGGCATGTGCGGCAAGGCCGGCCAGGGTGTGCCGGTCGGCGTTGGCCAGCCGCACCTCAGGATGAACCAGATGACGGTTGGCGGAACGCGGGTTTGATAGAAGCTGCGGTTTTTGTCTTACATTCAGAGGATGCGCCGCGATGGCCAACCCGGAAAGACTCGTAACCACTGTCTCGACCAAGGGGCAGGTCACCCTGCCCAGCGCGATCCGCAAGCGGAGGGAATGGGACGCCGGCACACGTCTTCTGGTCGAAGATACTCCGGAGGGCGTGCTACTGAAGCCTGCGCCAGTCTTCGCCGAGACACGGCCAGAAGACGTGTTTGGATCCCTGCCCCATAGACGTTGGAAGAAATGGACGCGGGTGTGCTGGCCGAAGCGCGGCGGCGCGGCCGGCTCGAACTGCCCTAAAGCCATGAAGCCGGCGTTTTCGGCAAGCGATGGTCGGGATCGATGACCTTCAGACGGGGTGTGTTGCTCTCGTTCCATCGCCACAGCGCGACGCATGTGCCGCCGGGCGACATGAAGGAGGGGTAGATCACGCCATGTTGCCCGTCGGCAATCAGGCGATCTCTCAGCGTATGCGTCTCAGGCACAAGGCCTTGATCCATGATGTCGCGCCATTCACATCGGTGAATGTCCGCCGTCACGCCGAGCTTGGTCAGCACATCAGCGTCCGTAAGGTCGGCCAGGCGCGCGCCTGAAAGTGCGAGTTGCGCAATTAGCGCCGGATGCTGGACAAAGCCCTGATTGTACTCCGCCCAAGCAGTGGACAATTCGCCCGCGGCATAGATCGTCGTGGCGCCCACTGGATTCCAGCGACCGCCAAAGCGGGCTGCTCCTTCGCCGGAAAGCGGCAGATGCGCCCAACGCGGCACGAAGGCGCGCCATAGGCTCAGTCTGTTTTCAGGCATAGATGCCGGAGCGGACTGCCTCCAGATAGGCAAGCACCTTCTCCGTCTTGCCCTCTCGAACGAGATCGTAGGCGGTCTTTCCCGCCCAGCCGGGGATCGGCTGATGCTTGAACCAGATTGCCGCACGCTGTTCATCGCCGGCCATCTCGCCTGCCATCGCAAGGATACGGACGATCGGACTTAATGCGGCGTCGACCTTGCGCGCGCCGGTCTTGGCGGCAAGCGTGTTGCGCGCGACGCCGATCAGGCTCGCCAGTTCGGTCAGATTGACGCCCAGCAGTTCAGCCACCCGTCTTGCCGAAAGAAATGGCGTCCGCTCGTCGCCAAAGCGCGATGCTCTGATATCGAGAGCTGCGGTATTCATAACAGGTTCCTAGCACGTTTTGAACAGAACACGCTCAAAATACGCTCATTTTACGCGAAATTCAAGCTCAACAAATGCGGACCCGTTACCGCCTTCGCTTCGGCTTCTCCAGAAGCGCGACGGCCTCGACATGCGGCGACCACAGGAACTGGTCGATCGGCGTCACGCTTTTCAGGACGTAGCCGCCGTCGACGAGGATGCGCAAGTCGCGCGCCAGCGTCACCGGATTGCAGGAAACCGCGGCGACCAGCGGCACGTCGGAACGGGCGATCTGCTTCGACTGGTCTTCGGCGCCGGCGCGGGGCGGATCGAAGACGACGCCGTCGAAGGCATTCAGTTCCCTCGAAGTGAGCGGCCGCCGGAACAGGTCGCGGCGTTCGCTGGTCACGCGCTTCAGACCGCTGGCGAAACGGAATGCCCGGTCGAGCGCCGAAAGCGCTGCCGCATCCCCCTCCACCGCATGGACCTCCGACCTGGCGGCGAGGCGCAGCGCAAAGCTGCCGCAGCCGGCGAAGAGATCGGCTATCTTCCTGGCACGCGCGAGGTGCCGGCCGACGATGTCGGCCATCGCCTGCTCGGCGGCCTCGGTCGCCTGCAGGAAGGCGCCCGGCGGCACCGCGACGGCGACGCAGCCGAACAGCACCACCGGCTTGTTGGGCTCGATGATGATCTCGCCATCGATCGAAAGCCTTGCCAGCCCCTGAGCGATGACGAAATTGGAAGCGACGCGGCGCTGGTTCTTGCCGAGCTTGCCGGACTCGTGAACCGCGACATCGAGGCCGGAACCGGTTACCGTGACCGTCATGCGGAACGATTTCGTCGTTGCGCAAACCAGTTCGGCGAGTGCTCTCAGACGGTCGAGCATTGCGACGATCTCGGGGAGCGAGATCGGGCATTCCTCAATGGAAATGATCTCGGACGACAACGCCCGAACGAAGCCGAGCAGCATGCCGGCCTCGCTCCGCCGGGTGGTGAACACGACGCGCCGGCGCGTCTGCGGCGCGCACGGCACCAGCGCGTCAATGTCGCAAGTGATGCCCTTGCTGTTGAGCGCATGCGCAACCTTGTCACGCTTCCACCGATGATAGGCTTCGGTCTCAAGATGCTGGATGGCGCAGCCGCCGCATTCGGTGAAATGCCGACAGGCAGGGTCGATGCGAAGCGGCGAAGCCTCCAGCACCGACATCAGCGTGGCACGGTCCCTTTCGCGCGCGGCGGTGACGGTTTCACCGGGCAGCGTGAACGGAATGAAAAGCTCGCCGGTTTCGGTCTCGGCGACGCCGTCGCCCTGGGAGCCCAGCCGTGTGATCGTGAAGCGCGCGGTCATCGGCCTCCGATCCCCCGGTTCTCGATAACGGCGTCCTTGATCCCGGCGAGCAGGAACTCGCGGTTGCCGTCGCCGCCTTCGATCGGCGACAGATGCAGTCCGAGCGAGCGCCAGCCGGGGACGCCGTCCAACCAATCCTGCAGCAGGCCGGCAACCCGCGCGGCATCGTATGGATCTTTCAGCAAGCCGCCCTTGCCGATCGCCTCGCGGCCCGCCTCGAATTGCGGCTTGACCAGAAATATTGCTTTGGCGCCGCTCCTGGCAATGGCGAGCGCCGGCGGCAGCGCCAGTTTCAACGAGATGAAGCTGACGTCGGAGACGATAAAATCTGGAATGCGATCGGCAAGATCGGCGGTCGAAAGATCACGGGCGTTCAATCCCTCGATGACCGTCACACGCGGATCGCCGGCGATATCCGGATGTATCTGGCCATGCCCGACATCGATCGCCGTGACATGCGCCGCGCCGCGTCCGAGCAGCACTTGAGTGAAGCCTCCGGTCGAGGCGCCGACGTCGAGCGCTTCGCTGCCGGCTGGATCGAGGCCGAAATAGTCGAGCCCGGCGATCAGCTTCAGCGCAGCACGCGACACATAGCCCTGTGCCGGATCATCGACTTCTATGAGGCAATCAGCCCGGACCGTCTGGCCGGGCTTGCGGGCGATGACGCCGTCAACCGTCACGGTGCCGCGCTCGATCGCGTCGCGGGCGCGAGAGCGGCTGGGGAACAGGCCCCGCGCGACGAGGAGTTCGTCGAGCCGCTTGCGTGTGCTGGCTGGCAAAGGCGAGTTCATCGGCCTTCATGGCGAAAGCCTGTCACGAAGGCAAGGATATTGGCAAGACAACGAACATCTTGCGAAAGCGGCGAGCGCTTCAGGCCGCACCACAACCTGTTGAAATCGCACTGGGTCCGGCACAATGTTGGGAACAATGCTCGTTGTTGCTGCCAGAAGGTGAGGAGGACGAATGCTGACCGGAACCTGCCATTGCGGCGCGGCCCACTGGACTTTGGAGGGCGATCCCGGCTCGATCACAGCCTGCAACTGCACGCTTTGCCGCCGCTATGGCGCGCTGTGGGCTTACGATTATGTTGACGAACGCATCCGTCTTGCCGGACCGACAAGTGCTTACACGCGCTCCGGAAAGGATGCCCCGTCGCTCGAGATTCTGTTCTGTCCAACATGCGCCTCTGTGCTGGCCTGGCGTGGTTTGCGCGCCAGTGCCGCCGGTCGCACTCGGATCGCCGTCAATGTGAGGCTTGCGCCGCCTGACACCGTCGCCGACTTGCCAATCGATCATTTCGATGGTCTCCACGCGTTCGAGGACCTGCCGCGCGATGGTCGCTGCGTGCGCGATATGTGGTTCTGATGCATGTCGCTCAAAAACATGCCCTCGGGCTTGAACCGAGGGTGCTCCGTCGCACCATAAGGCGACCTTCCCGGCCAGTCTCCAGAGCCGCCCTTCTTGTCCGCAGCTGGCGCTTCGTAATCATGCAATCGCCTCTGTTGTCTGCGACAGCAGATCTTCCGCCAGCTGTAACGCGACCTCCCGTGCATCCTGGCGAGCCGCATGGTCAATATCGGGTCCAAAGAGGGTTTTCTGGATGATTAGACTGCGGACATCTTCGATACCGATGAAGCGCAACCACGCTTCTACATAGGGTTTTTGAAAGTCGAAGCGCTGCGCCGGCGTGATGGATTGCGCCGCATAGTCGAGACCTCGCGCATGGACGACCACGGCGGTCTTATCCCGGAGCAGTCCTGCGAACCCGTGTTCAGGGTCGAACGAGAAAAGGATGTCCTTCTGCGATACCAGGTCGATGAAGTGCTTGAGTTTGTAGGGAATGCTGAAATTCCACAGGGGCGTCGACAGCAGGACAATATCCGCCCAGTGCAGTTGTTGCGCCAATTCTTGCAATGTGGCCCATGCCTGCTGTTGAGAAGGGGTAAGCGGCGTGCCGCTGAGCCCCGCATATTTGGCCAACATCGCGTCCTCACCGAATTCGGGGAGGTCGACATCCCATAGGTCGAGCGTTGAAATCGCCAAGTCGGGTCGCCGAGCACGACAGCTTTGAACAAAGGCCTCGGCGACCTCACGCGAGGCGGAACGCTCTTTGCGGGGCGAGGAAACGATATGCAGCAGCTTGGTCATGGATCATCCTTGCTCATTATGATGAACCGTATTGCGTCATATCTTAATTCGATATAAAAATTGAGATTATCGACAATATTCATCATGGATCAGAATATATGCTGGAATTGGTCCTGCTCAGGACGTTCGTCGCCGTGTTCGACGAAGGCGGCTTCAGTCGGGCAGCGGCGCGACTGAACCTTACGCAGTCGGCCGTCAGTGGGCACCTGCGTCGTCTCGAAGAGCAGGTCGGAAAGCCGTTACTCAAAAGGACGACGCGCTCGCTGGAGATGACACAAGATGGCGAGCGCCTGCTCGCCTATGCCCGGGCGATGCTCGCCCTTAACCGGGATGCTTTGGCCGATCTGGCGCAGGCACCCTTTCACGGCAGAGTTCGCGTCGGCCTCTCGGAAGACTTCGCACAGGTCCCCATCCTTCGCGCCTTGCAGGCATTCGGCGCCGATCGCCGCGGATTGCAGATCGAGGTGCAAGTCGGGATTCCGGGTGCGCTGCTCTCGAAGATGAAGGAGGGCAATATCGAACTGGTGCTCGGATCCCAGTGTGAGGGTGAGGAGATGGGGCGCCTCCTGTGGCGCGAGCCTCTTGTCTGGGCATGGGCGGATCATACCGGCGTGGAACTTCCGGACCCGCTGCCATTGGCCGTGTTGCCGGAACCTTGCCCCTACAGGGAAGTTGCTCTTGAACGGCTTGCCAAGGCCGGGATCAGCCAGCGCATGGTGATGATCTGCACCAGCAACGCCAGCCTGAGGGCGGCTGCCCTCTCAGGCTTCGCTGTAGCGCCGATGATCGTCAGTCAGCTGAGAAACGGCATGGTCAGTGTACCCGAAAGCTACGGCCTGCCAGAGTTGCCAGAAGCGCAGTTCAGGCTATTTGCCGCATCGAAAGGCGATACTTCCGTCCTCGAAGAACTGGCGGAGGCCATCATGAACGCCGTTCCTCGAAGGCACGCTGGCGAGGAGTGACCCTGACCTCGCACCGACGCGGGATCCGTTGCATGCGGTGGGAAAACCCCAAAGCACACGGATGGGTTCGTCCAAGATTCAGGCGTCCTTTAATTCACCGCAGCAATATGGACCCTCATCGCCAACCGCGAGTTGGCTACGCCGCGGGCACGCCAACGTCACCGCTGAATGCCACGCCGTTTTGCAGAACTTGACACACACACACACAACTGGCGCAAAACTTTCGGGGCCGGACGTCCAGCCGGCAGCCGGCCCCGCTTCAAGGGTCATTTCTCGATGCTGGAGGTGACGGACTGGATCACTTCGGTCGCCATCTTGAATTCCCTGGTGCGGCTTTCGATGCCGTGGCGCCTGGCGATGTAGTCGAAGTCGGTGTAGGCCGCGTAGACCGAGCCATCAGCCGTCTGGTAAACGACGACGCGCACCGGCCAGTCGAGGCCGGCTTTCGGGTTCGCGGTGATGAAGGTCGTGCCGAGTGCCGGGTTGCCGAACATGATGAGCCGCGACGGGCTGACGACGTTGCCGGCGGCGTTGCCGAGCTTGGCCTGGTCGATGACACCGAACAACGTGATGCCCTTGTCGGCGACATCCTTCTTGATCCGCGACACGGTCTCTGCAACCGAATAGCCGCTCTTGACTGTAACGACGCCGTCGGACGCCGTCTCAGCATTGGCCTGGGCCAGAAGCCCCGGGGTGGCAAGCGTCAGGACAAGCGCCGTCGACGCGAGGGTCGATTTGACTGAATTGATCATTTTTCTTTCTCCGTGAGTGAAGCCGGTCCGATGACAGGCTGGAAGAAAGGATGCGGAAAGGCTCGGCGGATTGATAATGCCGTTTGCTGCCTGAATTGATGAGTGCGGCGTATGGCTGGCAGGTTCCATGGAAATGCCGCCGCTCATGAGCGGCGGTAAACGTCGAGGTGAAGCGGGATCAGACGCGTGGCGCCGTCAGCGGGCGGGCGATTATCGTTGCCGCGATCAGGGCGGCGACGAGAACAACAACACAAGTGGTCCAGCCGAGCCGGTCATAGACCTGGCCGAGGACAAAGCTGCCGACCAATCCGCCGGAATAGTATGAAGCAAGGTAGATACCGCTCGCAGCGGCCTTGTCGCGGGCGGCGACGCGGCTGACATAGCCGGTCGTGATCGCCTGCGCCAAGAATGTTCCGATGGCAATCAGCGCCATGCCCGCAAGAACGATCGGCAGATTTGGAGTGAGCAGCGCCAGAAGGCCGGCGATGGCAATCCAGAGCGTCAGGACGATGCCGCTGGCCGGGCCGAACCGCCTTGCCACGCGGCCGGCGAGCGGGGTTGTCAGCATCGACGGCAGAAATACGAAATAAACAAGACCGAGCGCCATCGGCGACAGGGCCAGCGGTGCTGCGGCCAGTTGGAAATTCACATAGGTAAACGTGCCGATGAAGACGAACAGGATCAGGAAGCCGATCGCGAAGCTGCCGCGCAGTTCTCGGTTCTTAAAGTGGGCTTTCCAGGCGCCACCTACGAGAGGGTGGTCGGCGTCGATTCGCATCATGCGGTCGGTCTTCTTCAGAGTCAGCCAGACCAGCAACGCGCCGGCAATATTTAGGGCAGCGAAGGTCAGGAAGTTGATGGAGATGCCAAAGCCGTCCGCAACAGCCGCCGAAAGGATGCGGCCGAAGAAGTTGCTGGCGACGTTTCCGGTGACGTAGGCGGCGAGCGCGCCTGCCGCCTGGCCGGGTGAGAAATGCTCGGCGAGGTAGGCGATCGTCAACGTGAAGGCCGCCGACATGCACAGGCCCTGCAGGACGCGCAGGAGGGCAAACATTGCGATGCTGTTGGTCATCGAAAGTAGCGCGGTCGGTATGGCGAGCACGACAAGGCTGAACCATATCCCGTTGCGCCGGTCGATGTTGCGGCCGAGCAGCGCCACCGCGACGCCGGCGATCGCCATTCCAAAGGTGCTGGCATTCACCGCGAAACCCATCGTCGCGCGGCTGACGCCGAATTTGACGACGAGCGAGGGAAGGATCGCCTGCGCGGCGAAAAGGTCGACGAGCGTCAGAAATGCGATCAAGGCAATGATGCCGAAGCGCAGGCTGTCCGTCGACACCCTGCGGAGCTTCGAGGCAACGGCTTCGTCATAGCTGGCCATCGGAATTTTTCCGTGCATGGTTCGACGCTCCCGAAGGGGACCGGGAACGCCGATGGAGGTTGAGGGTCAATAAGCGGGACGCTGAGGTCCGGTTACATCGCGTCGTGGGCCTCCATGTCCGGCGGCAGGATGTCGGCCGAATAGAGCACGGCAGGAACCGAACCGTTGTTCTTCCACCAATGCGCGAGTTGGCCGAACTCGGCGGTGGCTTCGCCGGCCTTGTGCTCGATCGCCACCTTGCAGGTGTTGCTATATTCGCTGATCGCGCCCTCAGCGACCAGGATATTTGCCGGACGCGTGGAGTGGTCGTGCCACGGCACGACGCCGCCGGGCTGCACGACGAGCTTGCGCAGACGGAACCTATTGCCCTTCCAGGCGTCGCCCTTCGTGCTGAGGTCGATCGTGCTGATGACCTCGTCGGTGACACCTTCCGGCGCGCTCGGCATCGACTGAACGGCATTGGTGGCGACCTGGTCGACCGGGCATTCGCCGGCGTGGGCAGGTGCTACAGCGAAAGCCGCGACCGAAGCGAGCAGGCCGAACGCAAGAACAAGTTTGATCGGGTTGCGAGGTGCTATGACTTTCAAAAACATTTTGCGGTTCTCCTTTTATCGAGCCCGGCAATGGGAATTCATGCGGGGCGTGATGTGGAGATTGGGCGAGCACGGCTCCGAAGAGAAATGCCGGGTACTTCTGAATTCCATAGCCTGAAGCTATCGCGTGAGCCTGGGCGCAGTCGTACCGGCTCGCACCCGAACACGCAGGCGTAATCCTGCGTAGTCGACGGAGTTTCGATTACGCGGCGGTACGGCGCATCGAAACCGGTGATGCGCCCTCTGCCCAGCCATAGGATTTGACCGCACCGACAAATGTCGACACCGCGGGCGAGAAGCGGCGGCCGGCGACGGTGACGAGGCACACATCGCGGGTCACCTCCGGCTCTGTCACCGGCCGCACCTGCAGCCCTGGAATCACGGCGGTGTATTCGGGGAGGAAACAGATGCCGAGCCCTCCGGCAACCATGTTCTGGATCCAGTCCTCTCGCTCGCTGGAATAGGAGATGCGAAGCTTCACTCCGCGCTCGACGCAAAGATGAGACAGATGGTCCCAATACTCGCAGTTGACGCGTCTCAGATAAATCTCGCCATCGATCGCGCTGATTGGCACGGTCTCGTGCTGCGTCAGCCGATGGCCGGTCGGGAACGCCAGCATGAAGCGTTCGCGAAAGAGTGGCGTCACGTCGAAGCGTTCCGGGAACTTTTCGCTCGATGACATGATTGCGACGTCGATGTCGCCCGCCTCGAGCAGTTGTGAGAGCCGGCTTGGTACCCCTTCAACCAACTGCAACTGAATTCCCTTGTGGCGCATGTTGAAATCGGTGAGCAAACCGGTGAAGCGGCGCGGGCCGATCGTGCACATGATGCCGACCTTCAGATTCGCGTCCTTGAGACAAAGGAAGCGCGAGGCTTCCTGACGCACGCCGCTCAGTTCATCTGATATCTGTTGGAAACGCGGCCGAAGCAGCGCGCCAAGATCGGTGATGTGGGTCAGATTGCGCTCGCGCCGGAACAAAAGGCCGCCGACCTCGTCCTCGAGCTGCTGGATCGCGCGGCTGAGCGCCGGCTGGGTGACGTTGCATTTCTCGGCGGCGCGCGTGAAGTTCCGCGTATCGCAGACGGCGAGGAAATATCGGATGTGGTGGATGTCCATGCCAATCCCCTAGCGCGCCCGAGCCTTCTCCAGCCAATGCAATGGACGCATGGATTTGATAGCACAGCGGCATTTTATTGTTGAGCGCGCATCGCTCAAGGTCCCGCAGAACAGCCGCAGCGTTGCGGCACATCAACGGAGACCGAAATGCTCAACGCCAGCAAACCTGAAACCGATACGCTTGCGATGCGCCGCCCCCTGGAAGGCCGGACCGCGATCGTGACCGGCTCGACCAGCGGCATCGGCCTCGGCATCGCCCGCGCCCTGGCGCAGAACGGTGCTGCCGTCATGCTGAACGGTTTCGGGGATCCGGTGGAAATCGAAACGCAGCGTGCCGCCTTGGCCGAGGAAAATGACGTCGACATCGCTTACGACAACGCCGACATGTCGAACCGCGACGCTATCCACATGATGGTGGAACGGGCCGTTGCGCGCTTCGGCCAGATCGACATCGTGATCAACAACGCGGGCATACAGCATGTTGCGCCAGTCAGCGAATTTCCCGTCGCCAAATGGGACTCGATCCTGGCGATCAACCTGAGTTCGGCTTTCCATCTGATCCAGGCGACCTTCGAGCCGATGAAGGGTCGCGGCTATGGCCGCATCATCAACATCGCTTCCGCCCATGGGCTGATCGCCTCGCCGTTCAAATCAGCCTATGTCGCCGCCAAGCACGGCATGGTCGGGTTGACGAAGGTGGTCGCACTCGAGGGCGCCGAGTACGGCGTGACTTCGAACGCGATCTGTCCAGGCTATGTCTGGACGCCGCTCGTCGAGAGACAAATCGAGGATCAGGCGAAGTCGCACCACATCGCCCGCGACGCCGTTATCCGCGATATCTTTCTGAAGAACCAGCCGACCAGACGCTTTGCGTCTGTGGAAGAGATGGGAGCGCTTGCGGTGTTTCTCTGCAGCGACTGCGCAGCTTCGATCACCGGCACAGCCTTGCCGATCGACGGCGGCTGGACTGCGCACTGAGCGCACCGTCATCGTCAAAACGTCTGCAATTTTACGCGAGGAGGATACCCGATGAACACTCATGCCGAGGTTGTGAAGCTTGCCTCCAGCCAATCGGAACCGGCCGCGCCCAGCGTGGTCCGCGGGAAGCGGACGATCAACCTCGCGCTTCAGGGCGGAGGCGCGCACGGCGCCTTCACATGGGGTGTCATCGATCGACTCCTTGACGAGGAGAACTTGTCCCTCGAAGGGGCAGTCGCCACCAGCGCCGGGGCCATGAACGCGGCGGTGCTTGCCTACGGGCTCGCCGAAGGCGGACGGCGCGGCGCGCAGAAGGCGCTTGCGAATTTCTGGCGCCGCGTCAGCCACGCGGCGGCCTTCAGCCCTCTGCAGCCGAGCCTGCTTGACAAGATGACCGGGTCGCGTTCGCTCGAATACTCCCCGGCCTTCCTGATGCTCGATATGGTGACGCGGTTGATGTCGCCCTATCAGTTCAATCCCTTGAATTTCAATCCGCTGAAAAACGTTCTCGAGCAGTCTCTCGATCTCGATGCCGTCCGCATGTCGCGCTGTCCTTTGAAACTCAACATCTGCGCGACCAATGTGCGGACCGGGAAGGTCAAGGTTTTCTCCAATGACGAGCTGTCGATCGACGCCATCATGGCGTCGGCATGCCTGCCGTTCCTGTTCCAGGCAGTCGAGATCGACGGCGAGGCCTATTGGGACGGCGGTTATATGGGAAATCCGGCAATCTTCCCGCTGATCTATTCCTGCGACACGCCGGACGTGCTGATCGTACACATCAATCCTATAGAACGCGCCGAACTGCCGCGCTCGGCGACGGATATCCTTAATCGCATCAACGAGATAAGCTTCAACTCTTCGCTTTTGCGGGAAATGCGGGCGATCGCCTTCGTCACGCAACTGATCGACTCGGAGGCCGGCCAGACGCTCGACCTCAAGCGCATCTTCGTCCACGGCATTTCGGATGACGAGACCATGAAAAAGCTTGGCGTCTCCAGCAAGCTCAATGCCGATTGGGGCCTGCTTACGGATCTTCGCGACCGCGGCCGTGAACGCGTCGAGGAATGGCTCGAAGCCAACTATAACCATATCGGACAGCGTTCGACGGTGGACATCCACGAACGCTATCTCTGACAACAACTCCCGGCCGGCATTATCCCCTCTGGATGCCGGTTTGCTGAGCCCTCCGGCAACCCTCCCGGAGGGCTCTTTTCATGCCGCCGGCGCATACAGCGCGTCTATCGAAACCATGCAAAGACAGCATTTCAGTTGATGGCTGCGATCGAAGAGAGTGGCTTCAGACGGGCTGATCGCCGGTCTGAACCAAACACAAACCCAGGAGACGGAAATCATGATCAATACCAAATCGCTCATCGGCTCGGCTTTGGCCGCGGCTACCACGCTCGCCGCCAGCGCTGCCTTCGCCGGTCCGGCCGCTCAGCCGGAGTTCTCGTTCGAAAAGTGCTACGGCGTCGTCAAGGCCGGCCAGAACGATTGCCAGACCGCCACGCATTCTTGCGCCGGGACCTCTACGGCCGACAACCAGTCCGACGCATGGATCTACGTGCCGGCCGGCACTTGCGGAAAGCTTGCCAGCGGCAGCACCGAACCCAAGGCCTGATCCACCCCCACGCAACCCAATGGAGACGACTGATGCCCAATAAGCTTCCCACCCTCCCAATTCCGCAAGCCGCGGGCATCGGTCTTCGCTCGCCGCACATTGCTGAAATGCTGAGCCGCCGCCCGTCGGCGGGTTGGCTGGAGGTTCATGCCGAAAACTACATGGGCGGTTCTGCTGCCGTCGCCGCGCTCGAAAAACTGCGTGAGACCTACCCCCTTTCTGTTCACGGCGTAGGCCTGTCTCTCGGCAGCGCTTCCGGCGTCGACCGCGACCATCTGGAACGCATGCGCAAGGTATGCGTGCGCTTCGAACCCGATCTTGTTTCCGAACACCTCGCCTGGAGCGGCGCCGATGGCGCCTACCTCAACGACCTTTTGCCACTCCGTTACGACGAAGCAGCGCTCGCGATCGTCGCCAACAATATCAAGCTCGTTCAGGACACTCTGAAACGCCGCATCCTGATTGAAAATCTCTCTGCCTATATCGAGTTCAGCGGTTCGACGATGACGGAGGCCGAGTTCTTGGCCGAACTTGTGAAGCGCACGGGATGCGGCCTGCTTCTCGACGTGAACAACGTCTACGTTTCCGCCCACAATCTCGGCTTCGACGCGGCTGCGTTCATCGAAGTGCTGCCTGCCGAGGCGATCGGCGAGATCCATCTGGCAGGCCATGCCGTCAACGACGTTGGCGATGACACGGTCCTGATCGACGACCACGGCTCGCGCGTGCCGCCCGCCGTGTGGTCACTCTATGCCGGCGCGATCGAGAAATTCGGCCCACGCCCCACCCTGATCGAATGGGATACCGACGTGCCCGTGCTCGACGTGCTGCTGGGCGAGGCAATGTGGGCGGATATGCTTGCCGCTTCGATCGCCTTCCGCAAGCGGCAGGATTCCCTTCCTGTTTCCGCGCCGAAGCAGTCCGCTCCAGGCATTGTCGTTCCGTTCGAACGCGATGCACCGCGCGGGCAGATGCCGGTGCTTGCCGCTTTCGATGCGATCAAGCCCGCGCGCCTCGCTGCAGACCGTGACGCCAGGAGGATCCGCCATGCTGCCGCTTGAGCATCTGCAGAACATCATAGCGCAGTCCGTGCTTGGCAACCCGCAATTCGGCCTTTCGTCGCTCGTTTCAGCGGGCCGCGCCGATCCATGCCGACGGCTGCGCATCTATGAGAACAATACCCGCGCCTCGCTGACAGCGACGCTGATGGCCGTATTCCCAGTCGTCGTTCGCATGGTCGACGAGCGGTTCTTCCGCTATGCCGCAAGCGAGTTCATTCGTCAGCATCCCCCCGGCGAGCCAAGGCTGGTGCGCTACGGCTCCGACTTCCCGCGCTTCCTCGGGACCTTCGAAGGTCTGGCTGAAATGCCCTTCGTCGCGGAAACGGCGCGGCTTGAATGGGCGATCGCCGAGGCGCTTGATGCGGCATCACTGCCGGCCCTGAACCTGGCGGCACTGGATGGCGAAGCCTCAAGCTCGACCCCCGAACTGATGCTCCAGCCATCCTTGCGCCTCGTTATGTCGCATTGGCCGGTACTATCGATCTGGTCGGCGCATCAGAACGGAGGCGTTCCGGATCAAGCTGATGTCCGGCAGCGAAAAGCCGAGCGCATCGCGCTCTGGAGGCACGGCGACAATGTGCGCTTCGCGCGCCTCACGAGCGCCCAGTTCTCGTTCCGCCATTCCCTGAAAAAGGGCCTCGGCCTGGAGAGGGCCGTTTCACGCGCCCTCACGCACGAACCAACGTTCGAAGTCCTCGGCGCCCTCGTCAGCCTGTTCGGCGAAGGCTTGGTGACCGGCATCGGCTTCGACCACCCGCAGTAATCGAAAATGGAGAGACCAATGAGCGTGACCCGCGAAATGCCTTCAACCAGTGGCCGCAGCCTAACTGCCGCCTATCGCAGGGCTCTGAACCTGGCGGGCAGCATACCCCTTTCTCTCGTTCAGTTGGCGGCTCGCGTCGCGGTCGCCCACGTGTTCTGGCAATCGGCGCAGACCAAGCTCGCTTCCTGGCCGGTAACGCTACAGCTTTTCGCGTTTGAATATAATCTGCCGCTGATCGACCCGGCGCTGGCGGCCCCGCTCGCGACAGCCGCCGAAATCATCGGCGCCGCATTGCTTTTCCTCGGCCTGTTCTCTCGCCTCGGCGCGCTGATGCTGCTCGGGGTAGTCGCGGTGATCCAGATCTTCGTCTATCCAGGACACTGGGGCGAACACCTCATGTGGAGTTCGCTGCTGCTGCTCATTTTGGCTCGCGGCGCAGGCGTCGTATCGTTGGACTATCTGGTCGACGGCTATTTCCGTCGCGGAGCGTGAACAATGCTGCGGCAATCCAGCGAAGAAGTGATGAACTTGGCAGAGTTGGAAGCGACGCCGACCAAAACAGATGCGCTTCCACCGCGCCGGCCGCGGGTCGTCATTCTCGGCGCGGGCTTCGGCGGCCTCAACGCAGCGCTCGGGTTGCGCAACGCGCCGGTCGATATTACGGTCGTCGACCGCCGCAATTATCATCTGTTCCAGCCGCTGCTTTATCAGGTGGCGACGGCCGGCCTATCTCCGGCGCAGATCGCCACGCCGATCCGCCGCGTCCTCGCCAGCCAGAAGAATGCAACCGTCCTGATGGAAAAGGTGGAGGGCGTCGACACCGCTGCGCGGACTGTGCTGACCGGCAGCAGGCGAATTCCCTACGATTACCTGATCATCGCCACCGGCGCCCGCCACGCCTATTTCGGTCACGACGCCTGGGAAGCAAATGCTCCCGGCCTCAAGACCATAGGCGACGCCACCGAAATTCGCGCCCGCATATTGACCGCGTTCGAAAAGGCAGAAGTGACCGACGATCCGGCTCTTCGTGAAAAACTCCTTACCTTTGTGGTGGTCGGCGGCGGACCCACCGGGGTCGAACTCGCGGGCGCTATCATCGAACTCGCGCGCAAAGCGATCGTTCGCGATTTCCGCAACATCGATTCCTCGACCGCAAGGGTTGTACTTGTCGAGGCCGACGAACGGCTGCTCACCGCATTTCCGGAGAAGCTCTCGCAATCGGCCGAATCACAGCTCGAAAAGCTTGGCGTCGAGGTCAAGCTCGGCGCCGCGGTTACGGAGTGCGACGACAATGGCGTCGCGCTCGCGGATGGGCAATGCGTCGCTTCAGCCTGTGTGCTCTGGGCTGCCGGCGTCATGGCCTCGAGGGCGGCGAAATGGCTGGACGTCGCGGCCGATCGCGCCGGCCGCGTCGTTGTCGACGGACATCTGCATGTACCTGGCCGCGAAGGCGTCTATGTCATCGGTGATACCGCTTCGGTAAAGGGCAAGGACGACCGTCCGGTTCCGGGCGTCGCCCCTGCCGCGAAGCAAATGGGCCGCTATGTGGCAGACCTCATCAAGGCGCGACTTGCCGGGCGGACGGCAGAACCTTTCCGCTACACCGACTACGGAAATCTCGCCACCATCGGCCGCAAGGCCGCCGTCGCGGATTTGGGACCCGTCCAACTGAGCGGTTTCCTGGCCTGGCTGCTCTGGAGCTTCGCGCATCTGTGGTTCCTTGTCGGTTTCCGCAACCGCACCGTTGTCTTCCTCGATTGGGCTTGGGCCTATGCAACATTTGACCGCAGCGCGCGCCTCATCACCGAACGCCGCGACCGGTAGGTGCCGCCTGCCGCGCATAGCGCTTGGGCGGGCGATGACGGCGCTGCTGCTCATGGCGGTCATGTCGACGGCTGCATCGGTGCATATCATCTGGGAGCGCACGGCAACCCGAAACGTCGAGAAGATCGTCGCCAGCCTTGGCGCCCAGAGTGCCGATTCTGTCCGCGGCGAATTGACATCAACGCTGGCCGTCGTGGCAGGCACGGCCGAGATCATCCGCTCGATCCTGTTCCAAGGCACGATCAAGGCCGATGACGAGGTCAGACGCGAGTTCCTGTTCCTGTCGCTGCTGCGTGAACAGCGCGCGATCGGCTGGATCGGAATTGGCTTCCCCGACGGACGGTTTTTCGGCTCGCACGCGGCGGCCGGCGGCAAGATCGAGATGGTTGAAATCGGCCCCGGCATGCCGGGAAAGCCGCGCCCGTTGCGTCGTGATATCTATCATCCCATCCCCGGCGATGTGATGTTCGAACAACGCATCCATGGCGAGACCGCTTACCTAGCGCTCGGTGCGCCCTGGTATCGCCGGGCGATGGACTCGACGGAACCTGTCTGGAGCGTGATCGACGTCCTGCCCAATGGCTTCGAGCCCTCGGCGGTTGTTTCAAAGCGGGTCGAGCTCTATGGCAGGTACCAAGGCGTGGTCATGGTGGCCGTGAGTTTCGCCAATTTGTCGCAGGCGCTGAGTGGTCTGCAAGTATCAGGTCACGGCAAGACGTTCGTGCTGGGCGGTAGCGACAAAGTACTGGCTGCATCGGATGCGCCCGGCGGTCCTATGCCTGCTCATCTTCGCGATTTTCCAAAAAGCGATGCGCTTGCCGCCGCGGTGGGCGACGCCATTTCGATGATGAAAGGGAACGAATTTCGCACGCTGGTTGATGGTGGCGAGATCGGCCCGGTCTACGTCTCGTCGTTTACGCTCCCCTTCGAACAATGGCGGCTCCTGACCGCGATACCGCGCTCCTCCTTCGCGGAAGAGATCGACCGTAACACGCGTCGGGTGCTGCTGGTGGTCGCCGGGCTGGTCGTGCTGGCAGCGGCCACTGCCGTGCTCTTTTCGAACCTGCTTTTCGCCAGGCCAATCCGCCAGCTTGCCGCGCAGCTCCGTGAGATCGAACGGTTCTCGCTCGACCAGGTGCGGCATGTTCCGACATTCCTGGCCGAACTCAATGATTTCTCGGAAGCGCTGAAGCGCATGGCGGGCGGCCTGTCGGCTTTCGCCAAATACATGCCCCTCGACGTCGTCCGGCCCCTCGTCGCGGGCGGGCTTGAGCCTGCGCCCGGCGGCAGGCTCGTGGAAGTGACCGTGATGTTTGCCGATCTGCCGGGCTTCACCGAACTCACCGAGCGGCTCGGGCCCGATGTCCAGCCGCATCTCACCAATTTTCTCACGCTCGCAGTCGAAGCCATTCATTCCGAAGGAGGCACCGTCGACAAGTTCATTGGCGACGCCGTTATGGCCATCTGGAACGCACCGACAGCCGTGCCGGATCACGCACGCCGCGCATGCAGCGCTGCAGCCGCGATCCGGGCCGCGATGCATGCGCTGCCCGCCGTTTCGCCGGACCACAGCGACATACGGGTGCGAATTGGCATCAATACCGGCGCCGCGATCGTCGGCAATGTCGGATCGGCCGAGCGGCTGAGCTATACGGCCATCGGCGATACGGTCAACCTGGCAAGCCGTCTCGTTGGCGTCGCCAAGGAACACGGCGTCGAAATCGTGCTCAGCGACATGACGCTTGCGCAGACAAGCGGCCAGATCGCCGCGCAGCCACTTGGCATCACGAATGTTCGCGGGAAGGCAGTCCCGGTCCTGATACACACGCTCGCAACCTGAACAACCGCTGCGGCCATGGAGTATGGTCATGGAAATAATGACTTTGACGCTCGCAATGCTTTTCTGCCTCCAGCTAAAGCACTTCATTGCCGACTATCTGCTCCAGCCCGGCTGGATGTTGGGCGGAAAGGGCGATCTGCGCCGCGTCGGCGGCTATGTCCACGCGGGCTTGCATGCGCTAGGCTCTTTGCCGGCCCTTCTCATCGCCGGGCTCGAACCCACCGCAATCGTCCTGCTTTGTGCCGCAGAATTCACGGTCCACTACGCGACAGACTATACCAAAGCCGGGCTGTCCGGGCGCAGCCATGCTGGCCCCGACACGCGGACATACTGGGCCATGCATGGGGCTGACCAGTTCTTGCACCAGCTTACCTATGTCGGCCTGATCTTCGCTGCGCTCGCTTAGAGAGAGGAATTTGAGGCGGGACAACGAGGCATGCCTCGGAGATACTGAGAACGCCGAACATTGATGCGGCGGCACGAGCTTTCGACAAGCGATGAAAGTTATTGCGGCACGCTCCGCATCGACGTGGAAAAGTCCGCCGCTCCATCATATTCGTAGCCACACCGTAGCCGAATGCCAAATGACAACGCAAACAGTCAGTTACGACCGCCGGTGGGCAAACTAATGCAAGCCGTTGAGATCTTGATTCAGGCGCTTTGCGCGCTGGCGGTGTGTCCCAGCGCCACGAAGACGGTGCGCACGATACCGGCGGCATCAAGGCCGGCGTCGGCATACATCTTTTCGGGCTTGGCGTGATCGACAAAAGTGTCGGGCAACACAAGCGGGCGTACCTTCAGGCCGTTTTCCAGCAGCCCTTCATGGGCCAGGAATTGCAGCACGTGGCTGGCGAAGCCGCCGACCGCGCCCTCTTCCACTGTCACCAACACCTCGTGCGAACGGGCTAGGCGCCGGATCAGGTCCTCGTCGAGCGGCTTGGCGAAACGAGCATCGGCGACCGTGGTGGAAAGCCCCGCCGCGCCGAGTTCCTCGGCCGCAGCCAGGCAATCCTGCAGCCGCGTGCCGAAGGAAAGCAGCGCAACCTTGGTACCCTCCCTGACGACACGGCCCTTGCCGATTTCGAGAACCGAGCCACGCTCCGGCAGGTCGACGCCGACGCCGTTGCCGCGCGGGTAGCGGAAGGCGATGGGGCCGTCATCGTAGCTTGCCGCCGTGCGCACCATGTGTCGCAGTTCCGCCTCATCTGCCGCGGCCATGACGACGAAACCGGGCAGCGTCGCCAAAAAGGTCGTGTCGAAGGCGCCGCAATGGGTCGCCCCGTCGGCCCCGACGAAGCCGGCGCGATCGATCGGGAAGCGCACCGGCAGTTTCTGGATCGCCACGTCGTGGACGACCTGGTCGTAGGCACGCTGCAGGAAGGTCGAATAGATCGCCGCGAAAGGCTTGAAGCCTTCGGTGGCAAGGCCGGCGGCAAAAGTCACCGCGTGCTGCTCGGCGATACCGACATCGAAGGTCCTCGACGGGAACGCCTCGCCGAAGAGGTCGAGGCCGGTGCCGTTCGGCATGGCGGCGGTGATGGCGACGATGCGATCATCTTCGCGGCCTTCCTGGATCAGGCTGTCGGCAAAGACTTTCGTGTAGCTCGGCGCGTTGGCCGGCGCCTTGGCCTGCGCGCCGGTGATGACGTCGAATTTGTTGACGCCATGATATTTGTCGGCGGCCGCCTCGGCCGGTCCATAGCCCTTGCCCTTCTGGGTCACGACGTGGATCAGCACCGGACCGTCGGCATTGTCGCGGACGTTCTTCAGCACCGGGATCAGGTGCTCGAGATTGTGACCGTCGATCGGGCCGATGTGATAAAAACCCATTTCCTCGAACAGCGTGCCGCCGGTGACGTAACCGCGCGCATGCTCGACCGCCCGCTTGATGGCGCGATCGGCGCGCTCGCCGAGATAGGAGGTCAGCTTCTTTCCGAAATCGCGCAAGCCCAGATAGGCCTTGCCCGACGCCAGGCGGGCCAGATAGGCGCTCATCGCCCCGGTCGGCGGAGCGATCGACATGTCGTTGTCGTTGAGGATGACGATCAGCCGGGCATCGAGCGCGCCGGCATTGTTCATCGCCTCATAGGCCATGCCGGCCGACATGGCGCCGTCGCCGATAACGGCAATGACATTGTTGCGGCCCCCGGAGAGATCGCGTGCCATTGCCATGCCGAGGCCGGCGGAAATCGAGGTCGAGGAGTGGGCGGCGCCGAACGGATCGTATTCGCTCTCGGCGCGCTGGGTGAAACCGGACAGGCCGCCCTCTTGCCGCAGCGTGCGGATACGGTCGCGGCGGCCGGTCAGGATCTTGTGCGGATAGGCCTGGTGACCGACATCCCAGATCAGCCGGTCGTCTGGCGTGTTGAAGACATAGTGCAATGCCACCGTCAGTTCGACCACGCCAAGGCCGGCACCGAGATGTCCGCCGGTATGCGACACGGCATCGATCAACTCGGTGCGAAGCTCCGATGCCAATTGCGGCAGATGACGTTCGTCAAGCGTCCTGAGGTCGGCCGGGATGCGGACCTTGTCGAGAAGTGGCGTATGGAGCTTTGCGTTCACTGGTGCTGGGGCCTGCTTTTTATTCATCTGCGAAATAGGCTGCTGGCCGGCGAATGTAAATGCGTGCGAGTGACGCGGCATAGCTTCAAACTGTTAGGGTTTCGTTTACGCGTCAAAAAGGACGCGCGGCGCTCTAGTTGTCCGGCAGCGGAATGAACTCTTCTTCATCCCCCGGAACGATATCGAAACGGCCTGTCTTCCATTCTTCTTTCGCCTGTTCGATGCGTTCCTTCGACGATGACACGAAATTCCACCAGATGTAGCGCTTGGAGCCGAGCGAGGCGCCGCCGAACAGCATGAAATGCGCTCCACCCTCCGACGACATGACGATCTCGTCGCCGGGCCGGAACACCAGCAGCCGCTCTGCCGGGAAGCGGTCACCGGAGATCGAAACCTCGCCTTCCAACGTATAGATGGCGCGCTCCTCGGCATCGGCAGGGATTTTCACGCTGGCGCCGGGCGCCAGGCTGAGGTCTGCATAGAGCGTGTCCGAAACGGTCACGACCGGTGACCGCAGCCCGGAAAACGCGCCAATGACAACGCGTCCGCTGACGCCTTCAGCGTCGATCTCGGGCAGACGCATGGCCGCCGTATTCTCGAAGATCGGGTCGACCTCCTCTTTATCGTCCGGCAGCGCCAGCCATGTCTGCAGGCCGGAAACCGACATCGGCGCACCGCGCAGTTCCTGCGGCGTACGCTCGGAATGAACGATGCCGCGACCGGCGGTCATCAAATTCACGTCGCCGGGCTGGATGACCATTTCGGTGCCGAGCGAATCGCGATGCCTGATCTTGCCGTCGAACAGGTAAGTGACCGTCGACAGGCCGATATGGGGATGCGGGCGGACATCGAGCGCCTGGCCGGCCCGCAAAATCGCCGGTCCCATGCGATCGAAGAAGATAAAGGGACCGACCAGCCGACGCCTGGCGGTCGGCAAGGCACGGCGAACCTGAAAGCCGCCAATGTCCTTGGCGTTCGGAATAACCATCAGTTCGATCTGGTCGCTGGCGAAGGCGTCACCGGGCAGAGGGTCGTTTCCGGGGAAGAAGCTCATGCGGTCTTCCTCAGGCGAAGCGGAGTGCAGACCTGGCTTTCGCCTTGGCCGCCACCTCGTCGCGATTGCGCGGATGCTGTGTCGTCTCGAGGCTGTCCAGCAATTCGCGCGCAGACGCGGCTATGGCCTCGACGGCGTGGTCGAACGCATGCTGGTTCTGTTTCGACGGCCGTGTCGTTCCGCTCAGCTTGCGGACAAACTGAAGTGCGGCATCGCGGACCTCGTCATCGGTTGCCGGCGGATCGAAATTGAACAGGGTCTTGATGTTTCTGCACATCGTTCGCAGTCTCCTCTCGTCCTGGAGCCATTTCAAGCGGGATGAGTATTATCCTCAATCATGATCATGTCGAAAAGCCGCACGGCGAAATTGTCGTTGGAGACCGTGCCTTACTCCGCATCCAGCGGCTCGGTCCCCACCGGCTTGCCGTCGCGCGAAAGCCTGATCTTCTCGACCTTGTCCTCGGCCGCCTTGAGCAGCCGGTCGCAATGGAGTTTTAGCGCCTCGCCGCGCTCATAGATGCGAATCGACTGGTCGAGCGGCACGTCGCCGCGCTCCAGATCGTCGACGATTTTCTCCAGCGCGTCGAGCGCCTGCTCGAAGCTCATCGCTTTGACGTCTTCGTTGCTCTCACCAGCCATCGTCTATCCTTTCATCAGTCGCCCGACATGGGCGGCGACCGAAAATGCCAATCCCTGCAGATCGTAGCCGCCCTCGAGCAGGCTGACGAGCCGGTTGTCGCTGTGGCGACCGGCGCGCTGCATCAACTGGCCGGTTGCCCAGTCGAAATCGTCCTCGGTCAGGTTGATCTCGGCCAGCGGATCGCGGTGGTGCGCGTCGAAGCCGGCGGAAATGATGATGAGGTCGGGCGCGAAATTGTCGAGCGCCGGCAAGATCCGCGACAGGAAAGCGTCGCGGAAAACCTCGCTGCCGGTCTGCGGCGCCAGCGGCGCGTTGACGATGTTGCCGGCGCCGGTTTCGCTCACCGCCCCGGTCCCTGGGTAAAGCGGCATCTGGTGCGTCGAGCAATAGAGCACCGACGGATCGTCCCAGAAAATATCCTGCGTGCCATTGCCGTGGTGGACGTCCCAGTCGACGATGGCAACGCGCTCGGCCTGGTGCTGCCTTTGCGCGTAGCGCGCCGCGATCGCCGCGGTGTTGAACAGGCAAAAGCCCATGGACGTGGTCTTTTCGGCGTGGTGGCCGGGCGGCCGGGCGGCGACAAAGACATTGGCCACGTCGCCCCGAAAGACATCGTCGACGGCGGCGTTGGCAGCGCCGATCGCCGTGACGGCCGCCTGCCAGCTTTTCGGGCTGGCGGTGGTGTCGGCGTCGACACGAGCGATACCGGTGTCCGGCATCAAAGCGCGGACCCGTTCGACGAATTCCTGCGGGTGTGCGTAGAGGATGGTGGCCTCGTCGCCTTCCGGCGCCTCGGCACGATCAAGGGCCGCAAAGGCCTCGTCGTCGAGCACGCGCTCGATGGCGCGCAGGCGGTCCGGCCGCTCCGGATGACCGGGCGGCGTTATATGCTCGAGGAAGATCGGGTGGGTATAAAGCCTTGTGACCATGCCCCCGATATAGGCGCGCCCAGCGGCTTTGACCATGTTTTGCAACCGCCAAAGGCAGACGTTCAACAGGGTTTAATCGTTTGGTTCTGGTTGGGTCCGGCGCGAGCTGCCCGAATCTTGAGGCGCGCTTCGCCCGTCCCATTCGAGGTCGCGCCTTGCCTTTGGTGGTCTTGATACAGGCTCAGGCCGGCGATTTGTCCACCTCAGCCGGTGCTTGTGGACGGCCAATCCTGCGGCCTTGCCTGAGCAGTCCCTCCAAAAGCACGTTGAACGCCTTCACCGCCTTTTTCGACGTCGCTTCTGGATTTTCCGAATTTGCGATCCACTGCGCGGCATGTAGCGAGGCGCCGCTGACCAGCCTTGCTGCGGCTTCGGGATCAACGGCAACGATGGTTCCCTCGTCCCTCAGCTTTTGAAGGTTCTCGCTCATCGAGCGGATGCATTCGTTCTGGCTCGGCCATTGCGAAGGATCGCCGAGCACCGCCGGTCCGTCGCGAAGGACAATACGCTGGATCTCCGGCTCCAGCGCCATCTCGATATAGGCGGTGCATTCGTCGACAAAGCCCTGCCAGAGAGTGTCCGCCCTGACTGAGACGATCTTCAACCGGGCCAACATCTCCGCGTCGATCTCGGCGATAACCGCCTGGAGAAGGCCCTTCTTGTCGCCGAAGTGATGATAAAGCGCGCCGCGCGTCAGCCCGGCCGATGCGGTGAAGTCGTCCATCGAGGCCTCGGCATACCCAACAGTGCCAAAGGCATGGCGCGCCGCGGCGACCAGTTTGGCGCGGGTTTCGGCGATCATCTCCTTGCGTGGTTTGTGCCCCATTCGCCCATTCCTTCACATACGTCTCGTATATCAATTGACATACGCGTCGTATGTCATTATTTGATTTGCATACGCCACGTATATAAGTGGATCGGCCTTAGAAATCCAGGAGTGTTCCTCATGCCCAATCCCTATCGCGAAATATTCAAGGCAAGGGGAGCCAAGGGCTTCGCTGCAGCCGGCTTCGTCGCCCGGATGCCGATGGCCATGGCTCCGATCGGAATCGTCGCGATGCTATCGCAGACGCATGGCGAGTACTGGCTGGCCGGCGCCGTCTCCGCGACATATGCGCTGGCCAATGCTTTTGTCGCGCCGCAGATATCCCGGCTGGTGGACCGCCTCGGCCAGGCGCGGATTGTGACGCCCACCACCGTTATTTCCGTGCTCGCCTTCGTAGTGCTGATTACGGCGGCCAATCAGGACTTGCCGATATGGACACTGTTCGTGTCAGCGCTGCTGGCCGCTGCAATGCCCAGCATCCCAGCGATGGTGCGCGCGCGCTGGACAGAGCTCTTCCGGGATCGCCCCGAGATGAACACGGCGTTCGCCTTCGAATCGGCGGCGGACGAGCTGGTCTACATCGCCGGGGCTTCGCTGTCGGTTGGCCTGAGCGTCGCGCTTTTCCCGGAAGCGGGAATGCTGGCGAGCACATTGTTCCTCGCCTTCGGCTCGACAGCCCTCATCCTGCAGCGCTCGACCGAGCCGCGCGTGCGATCGGTCGACCAGGGTTCGCGCGGATCGGCAATCTGCCTGCGGCCGGTCCAAATCATCACCTTGGCCCTGATCTTCATCGGCGCGACCTTCGCAACCACGGAGGTGAGCACCGTGGCGATCACCAAGGAGCTCGGCCAGCCGGGCGCCGCCAGCCTCGTCATCGGCGTCTATGCCCTCGGATCGTTCGTCGTCGGCATCGTCCTCGGCGCTCTGAACTTGAAAACACCGCTGCAAATTCAGCTTGCCATCGCGATCGCCATCATCGCGCTCACCACGCTGCCGTTGCTTGTCGCAGACACGGTGCCGCTTCTGGCGCTGGCTGTCTTCGTTAGCGGTGTGGCGATCTCGCCGACCTTCATCACGGCATTCGGCCTGATCGAGCGGCGCGTGCCGGAGGCGATGCTGACCGAGGGCGTGACCTGGGTCATGACCGGCATTGGCATCGGCATGGCGCTCGGCTCCTTCGCCGCCGGTTGGGTGGTGGACGCCTTCGGTGCACAGAGCGGCTTCCTGGTGTCGGTGGCGGCGGGCACTGTCGCGCTGGTCACCGTGCTCGCCGGCCAGCGCAGCCTTGCCACGGGCGATAGTGACATCTCCGCGCGCGACACAGCCGCGGTTCCTGCCGAATAGACTCCATGCGTCCGGTGCCAAGCGGGACCGGACGCATGCCGGCGATCCGCTAAACCAGTCCTAGAGAATCTCGGTCTTGGCGATGTGGATGCCGAAACCTTCAAGGCCGACATAGTGGCGTTCGCGCGAGGCGATCAGGTTGATCGAGGAAATGCCCAGATCCTTCAAGATTTGCGCGCCCAGGCCGATCTCGCGCCATTCGCTTTCGCGGCGGCGCGCCTCTTCATGGCCCTCGCGGTCGCCGGCAGCCGGCCGGTTGCGCTCCTGATGGGCGACGCCGACGGAACCTTCGCGCAGATAGACGATGACGCCGCGCCGGCGCTCGCCCATCGATTTCATGATGCCGTCCAGCCTGTGGCCGGTGCCGAAAACGTCCGTCACAACATCCTCGGAATGCAGTCGCACCGGCACCTCCTCGCCGTCGCGGATGTCGCCGAAGACGATCGCCACATGGTGCATCGAGTCCCAGGGCAGCGTGTAGGTGAAGACCTGCGCCTTGCCGCCGGGCGTATCGATCTCCGAACAGGCGACGCGCTCGACCAGCGTTTCCTTACGCTGGCGATAGGCGATGAGGTCGGCGACCGAAATCTGCTTCAAACCGTTCGTTTCGGCGAAGGCCTGCACCTGCGGGCCGCGCATCACAGTGCCGTCATCATTGACCAGCTCGGAAATGACACCGACCGGCGGCAGGCCGGCAAGCTTGCACAGGTCGACGGCGGCTTCGGTATGGCCCGAACGCATCAGCACACCGCCTTCGCGCGCAATCAGCGGAAAGATGTGGCCGGGGCGGACGAAATCGGAGGCGCCGACATTGCCGTTGGCAAGATTGCGCACGGTCAATGTGCGGTCGTCGGCCGAAATGCCGGTCGTGGTGCCGTGCTTGAAATCGACGCTGACGGTGAAGGCGGTGGTGTGGGCCGAGTCGTTGTCGGCGACCATCGGCGACAGGTTGAGGCGCTTGGCCTCCTCGCGCGGCATCGGCGTGCAGACGATACCAGAGGTATTGCGGACGATGAACGCCATCTTTTCCGGCGTGCAATGGACGGCGGCGACGATCAGGTCGCCCTCGTTCTCGCGCCCGTCATCGTCCATGACGACGACAATCTCGCCGCGTTCGAAGGCGCGCAGGGCTTCGACGATCTTCTTCTGGTCGTAAGGCATGGACGCTCGCTTCGCTCTCGCAGGGAATAGGGCAGTAAGGCAGTAGGGCAGTAAGGCAGTAAGGGATTAGGGAAAAGGAAAAAATTGGCTGCTTCGGCGGGATAACATACTGCCCTACTGCCCTACTGCCCTACTGCCCTCTCCTCTCCCTGTCTGTCCCCGATGACGCAGATAGTGATCGGCGATCGCGCAGGCAACCATCGCCTCGCCGATCGGCACGGCGCGGATGCCGACGCACGGATCGTGCCGGCCCTTGGTCATGATCTCGACGTCGTTGCCGTCCTTGTCGATCGACTTTCGCGGGGTCAGGATCGACGAGGTCGGCTTGACGGCGAAGCGTGCGACGATCGCCTGGCCGGTGGAGATGCCGCCGAGGATGCCGCCGGCATTGTTGGACAGGAAGACCGGCTTGCCGTCATTGCCGATACGCATCTCGTCGGCATTTTCTTCGCCGGTGATGCGGGCGGCCTCGAAGCCGTTGCCGATCTCGACACCCTTGACGGCATTGATCGACATCAGGCCCGAGGCAATGTCCTGGTCGAGCTTGGCGTAGATCGGTGCGCCCAGGCCTGCCGGAACGCCGTCGGCGACGATCTCGATTACCGCGCCGACCGAGGAACCCGCCTTGCGGATGCCGTCAAGATACGCGGTGAAGACGGCGACCGATGCCGGATCGGGCGTGAAGAATGGATTTTCGGCGTCGCCAACGAAATTCCAGTTCCAGTTGGCGCGGTCGATCGATTTTTCCCCCATCGAGACCAGTGCGCCGCGCACGATCATGCCGGGCACGACCTTGCGGGCCAAGGCTCCGGCCGCCACCCGCGCCGCTGTCTCGCGGGCCGAAGAACGGCCACCACCGCGATAGTCGCGCAGGCCGTATTTGGTGTCGTAGGTATAATCGGCATGACCCGGCCGGTACTGGCGGGCGATCTCGCCATAGTCCTTGGAGCGCTGGTCGACGTTCTCGATCACCATCGACACCGGCGTGCCGGTGGTGATCATGGTCTCGCCGTCGTCATCCAGGATGAAGCCGGACAGGATCTTGACCTCGTCTGGTTCGCGACGCTGCGTCACAAAACGCGATTGACCCGGGCGCCGCTTGTCGAGTTCGGCCTGGACCTCGGCGCGCGTGAAGCGGAGGCCGGGCGGACAGCCGTCGACGACGCAGCCGAGCGCTGGGCCATGGCTTTCGCCCCAGGTGGTGACGCGGAAAAGATGGCCAAACGTATTGTGAGACATGAAAACCAGCCCTGCCGGCACCGAGCCGGCTTAGCGCATGACCCCGAAAATCGGAGCGATTTTCGGGAAGGATCATGCGCAAAATCAAAAGTGCCACAGCGTCGTTTCTGCGTCAGGACGCGCGGCGCCGTAGCTGCGTTCTATTGGCGTTTTCCGCAGCGGTCAAACTGTGATCTGGCGGATTTAGTTTTGACACATTCGGTTGGTTTCTGCTTCCCTCGACCCGTCTGTTGAACACCGTCTGTTGAACACCCGCCGCCACTGTGCCGGCGCAATGATAAGAGGACGATGATGCGTATCCCGATCGGCGCCGTTGCCGCCATGTTGCTGATTTCCACCGCCGCCTTTGCCGGCCAGACCGAAGGCCTGATCAAAGAGATCGACAAGGAGACGTTGACGCTGACACTCGACGACGGCAAATCCTACAAGCTGAACGCCGAAACCGATCTCGAAGCGCTGAAACCCGGCATGGACATCGTGATCGCCTACGACGAGACAAACGGCGAGAACATCATCACCGACATGCAATTGCCGGATAGCGATTCAACCGAATAGACTCATTCAGTCTGGGCGGTGCTGGCTATTCTCGCGAGCAACGCGACCAGTTCCGGCTGCGATGGGTCTCGGTTTTGACGAAGACGGCTTTCAGGTGATTCCTGGCGGTTTCGTAAGTGACTCCAAAATCATCCGCGACGGTCTTCAACTCCGCGCCCGATGAAACCCGACAAGCCAGCTCGCCTCGGCTTGCGGCGTCCGGCTGAACTTAACCTCTCACGGGGTGAAGTCGCCAAATTCGGACGGCAGGACTGCATTCTCACCAATTTCTAACCTGAATCACTCGTATCCTTAACAGCGGGTCCTCTATGTTTGCTCTGTGCTGAAACGCGTCGCGGAATGTTGCGCCGATCCCCGCGAGCCATCCCGAACGGTGGCCTTCTCTGCCGCGAAGGGGGACGTGAGTATTCATGAATCCGATCGGTTCGGGTTCTCAACGCCGATGGACACCGATGGGCATCAGGTCTCGCATTCTTGTATTTCAGCTCATTGTCGTGGGGGCAGTCGTAATGATGGCGGCTATCGTCTACATCACCATTCGCTCGACAACCTACTACACGCAGCGCGTGCAATGGGCCAACAACCAACTCGAAGCCGTCACCGCACTTACGGTGAACGCCAACCGATATTCCGAGCAGATCGCCGAGTTCCTGTTAATTGGCGAACCGGAGCGTCCCGACTACGAGAGCGCCCGCGCCGAGCTTGAGGCAGGCTTCGAAAAGCTCGCGGAACTGACCAGGGGAGAAGCCGAGTTTCTCGGGGGCAGCAGCGAACAGGAGGACGGCGGTGACGAGATCTTCCGCGTCACGCGGATGCGCACGCTCTACGGAGAAATCGCCAAAGCCACCTCTGACGCAATCAATCTTCGCAACCAGGGGCGCCAGGAGGACGCGGTCAGCGTTTTTCGCCGGGACATCGAGAATCGTTTCGATGCTGAGTTCGAAAACATCCTGGAAGCCGCGCGGCGCGACGAAGAGGAAGAGGTCGTGCGAACCGAGCTGCAGGCAGAAGCACTGTGGCGACGCCTGACCTGGATGACGGCCGCGCTTGCGTTGGCTGCTGTGGTTCTCTGCTTTGTTGCTGCTTTCCTTCTCGCCCGATCATTGATGCGCCCGATCAGCCTTCTGACCGAAGGCACAGAGGCGATCAGTCGTGGTGATCTCGACCACCGGATCGCCTTTGATCGCCGCGACGAACTTGGTGCGCTCGCCAGGCGGTTCAACGAAATGGCCACACACCAGCAAGACCAGCGCGACCGGTTGCTCAACGCCAAAGCAGAACTCGAGCAGCAAGTTGCCGCACGGACCGCAGAGCTTGCCGCGGCGAACCAGCGGTTGACGGAGCTCGACCGGTTACGCGTCCAGTTCCTCGCCGACATCAGCCATGAACTGCGCACTCCACTGACGACGCTTCGCGGTGAAGCGGAAATTCCGCTGCGCCATGGCTCAAAGCCAGAGGCAGTCTACCGCGATGCGCTCGAACGGATTGTCACTCAGAGCCTGGAGATGGGACGCCTCGTCGACGACCTCGTTTTTCTGTCTCGTTCGGAAACCGATACAATACGCTTCGAGCCCCGCCGAACAGACCTCGTGAGCATCGTCGCCGATGCGGTCCACGAGGGCGAAATTCTGGGGCGCGCCAAGGGCATCTCGATCAAGGCGGCCTACAGCACCCGCCCGGTCTGGATCACTGCCGACGCGCAGCGGCTCAAACAGGCTCTCGTGATCATTCTGGACAATGCCATAAAATATTCTCCGCGCGATCGCTCGGTGAACTTGAGCATGACCGTTATGGACGGGCATGCAGAGATTGCGATATGCGACAAGGGTTTGGGCATTCCAGCCGAGGAAATACCCAAGGTGTTCGAGCGATTTTACCGTGGCCGAAGCCCAAGGGCATCGCGCCAACTCGGCAGTGGCCTCGGTCTGGCGATCGCGAAATGGCTCATCGAAAAGCATCGTGGCGAGATTGCGCTCACGAGCGAGGTCGGGTCTTTTACCGAGGTCGTGGTCCGCCTCCCACGCGCTGACGCAACCGCATCCGAGGATGAGAACGCGGCTGCCGCTGTAGTCGTTCTGAAAAAAAAAGCTGCGTGCGAAAACCGGCTCGGAATAAAGAACGACCTCCTTCGTTTCCTGGATTACGATAGTTGAGGCGGGAGCTTGGCGAATGATCGCGCCCACCGCGAGGCGGGGAATTCTCTGACCCCCCCGCAATACGACCAGGGAGAAGGTGGTGTAAATGTCAAGGATTCTGCTGGTTGAGGACGACGTTCGCATCGTCGGCTTCATCAAGCGAGGACTCGAAGCCGAGGGTTACGTTGTCGACGTGACCGACAGTGGCGGGGATGCGCTGGCGATGGTGCGGGAGACGCCATATGCGCTGATCGTTCTCGACCGTATGCTTCCAGGAATCGACGGCCTCGAAGTATGTCGCATGCTGCGGCGCGAGCAGCACCAGCATCTTGTCCTGATGCTCACGGCCAGAGACAGCCTGCAGGACAAGGTCGAAGGGCTGAAGGGGGGCGCCGACGACTACCTGACCAAACCTTTCGCCTTCGACGAACTGATCGCGCGCATGGAGGCGCTGCTTCGTCGCGGCTCCAGCACAGGCTCGGACCCGGTCCTCAGGGTTGGCGATCTGGCGCTTGATCCGGTCGGCAAGAAGGTCTGGCGCGGCGAACGCGAGATCAGCCTGACGGCCAAGGAATTCAGGCTTCTCGCGTATCTGATGTCGCACTCCGGCGCTGTGATCAGCAGAACCCGGCTGCTCAACAATGTTTGGGATCTGAGTTTCGACCCGGAAACGAAGGTGGTCGATGTCTACATCCGCTACCTTCGCAGCAAGATCGAAAGCGTGGACGAAAAGCCGCTCATAAAAACCGTGCGGGGCTTCGGCTACGTGATATCGGCTTGAAGCCAGCGGTCACCCACGTCTTCAGGAAATGGGCAGTTCTCTCACCAAGCTCTAACCTGATGCTTGCCATAGTCTAATCCTGGCCTTTCCGAAATCTAGCCGGACTCCCACGCTGGTTTAGCCGCCGTGGTCATATGCTGCCATATGAAGATACCGACCCACCCCGAATGCGTGCGGAGGCGGCTGACTTCGCCTGGTCCTCAAGAAACCGGAAACTTCGACGTGATTGAGACTGATCAATTCGGAAAGCAGCTTGTTGCCTTTCTTCCGAACCTGCGCCGTTTTGCGATTTCCCTTTGCCGTTCCCGCGATCTTGCCGACGATCTGGTGCAGGCGGCTTGCGAACGCGCGCTTGCCAACACCGAGCGCTTTGAACCTGGAACCCGTTTTGATGCGTGGTTGTTCCGGATCGTGCGAAATTTATGGATTGACCACATCAGAAGGCAGCGCACGGCCGGCCCGCAGGAGGACATCGAGCAACGGCAGGACCTTGTCGGCGCCTGTGGCGAGCGAGATGTCGAAGCACGCTTTACCCTGAATAGCGTTGCCCAGGCGATCACCGATCTGCCGGATCAGCGCGAAATCATTCTCCTGGTCTGCGTCGAGGACCTTTCCTACAGGGAGGCGGCCGGCGTACTCGACATACCGATCGGAACGGTGATGAGCCGGCTGGCGCGTGCCAGGAAAAATCTCGCCGAGGCAGTCGGAATAAATCCCGGCTTGCCACGTTCACCGGTCATGAAGGGCGAGAACAGAAATGATCAGACGCGAGTTTGCTGACGAAACGCTCATGGCCTTTGCAGACGGCGAACTTGACGACGCGACTGCCGCAGCCATCGAGAAAGCCATGCAGCCGGATATCGCCAGCCGGGTCGCCCTGTTCCTGGAAACCCGCATTCAGGTCAAAGAGGCACTGATGCCGGTTCTCGATGAACCCGTTCCCGACCGACTCAGCCAGTCGGTGCAGCGAATGATCGACGAGGCCGAGCGGCGCAGCGTTCCATCGCACGCTAGCGAGGGCGCGCGTGTCGTTGCCTTCAGGGCGAGGGACAATCAGGCGATGCGGCGCCCCCAGGCATCCTGGATCATGCCGCTGGCTGCTTCGCTGGTTGCAGTCGTTTTTGGGTTCGGCGGATATTTTTTTGGGTTTGCCAGCCAAAACCAGCCGCATGGACTTGAGGTGGCAGGGCAGGACAGCCCTCTTTCAGAGGCGCTCGGGCAGGTGGCGTCCGGCGAAGAAGCCGTGCTGGCAGGCTCCACCGACAGGATCCGTGCCGTAGCCACGTTTCGCGATGGAACCGGTTCCTTGTGCCGCGAATTCGAAATCGATTCTGCCAACCGCTCGACCGTCATATCCGTGGCGTGCCACTCGGATCATGGTTGGGCGGTGAATTTTGCCGTCGTTGCGCCCGCGCGCGATGGCGGATATGCACCGGCCTCGTCTTCGGAAGCGCTCGATTCCTATCTCGCGGCAACCGGAGCGCATGAGCCTCTGTCACGGGAAGACGAGGCAGCGGCATTGAGATCGTTGGGCCAGTAGAAGGGCAGGCCCGTGGGCATGCTTTTGGGCGACATGCATTAGAGCCACTCCAGGCGTCGGCCCTCCAGCCTGAGCAAGCGATCGTGCGGCACATTCAGCCTGGCGGCTTCTTTCTCGGGCATTCCCAGCACCATGCGGAACAGGACGCGCACGACGCCGCCATGGGTCACGCAGACCGTCTGGCGGTCCAGCGCGTCGAACCACGGCTTTACCCGTTCGAGCAGCATTTGATAGCTTTCGGCGCCCTCGCCGGGCGGCAGGAAATTCCACTTGTCGAGGCGCCTCGCCCTGGCCGAGCCGAAATGCCGGGCCTCGAGTTCGGGAAAGGTGAAACCCTGCCAGTCGCCGAAACTCATTTCGACAAGGCGGGGATCGGTGCGGTAAGCTTGGGGATCGAGCCCCATCGCCATGCGAATGCGTTCCATGGTCTCACGCGTTCGCCGCATCGGGCTGGCGACAAAATCGAAATCTTCGGGGTTATGAACAAATTCGGCCAGTCGATGGCCATTGCCGGTCGCCTGCTCGCGGCCGAGCGGGTTGAGATCGGTGTCGGCCTGTCCTTGCAGCCGGGACTCGGCGTTCCACACCGTCTGGCCATGGCGCGCGATGTAGACGAGCGGATACATCAGGTCATCCGGAGAGCGGTCGAAAGCGGGCGGGAGAGTATGTTCGAGGCGGGTCTATTCCTTGACGGTCGAAATATCAGGCGCGTCGACCGCCTTCATGCCGACGACATGGTAGCCGGAATCGACATGGTGGACCTCTCCGGTGACGCCGCGTGAAAGGTTTGAAAGGAAATAGACCGCTGAATCGCCGACCTCCTCTTGGGTCACCGTCTGCTTTAGCGGCGAATTGTATTCGTTCCACTTCAAGATGTAGCGAAAATCGCCGATGCCGGAGGCTGCCAGCGTCTTGATAGGACCGGCGGAGATGGCGTTGACGCGGATTTTCTTGGCGCCAAGGTCGACGGCCAGATAGCGCACGCTGGCCTCGAGCGCTGCCTTGGCAACACCCATGACATTGTAGTGCGGCATCACTTTTTCCGCACCGTAATAAGTCAACGTCAGCAGCGAGCCGCCATCGGTCATCAGTGCCTCGGCGCGCTTGGCGATGGTGGTGAAGGAAAACACCGAAATGTCCATCGTGCGCAGGAAATTGTCGCGCGTCGTCTCGACATAGCGGCCAGTCAGTTCGTCCTTGTCGGAAAAGGCGATGGCGTGGACGAGGAAATCGAGCTTGCCCCAACGCTTGGCGATGTCGTCGAAGACAGCATCGAGCGTTGTCGGATCGGTCACATCGCAATGGCCGGCGACATGGGCGTTGAGTTCCGCCGCCAGTGGCTCGACGCGCTTCTTGAACGCCTCGCCCTGATAGGTCAGCGCGATCTCGGCGCCATGGTCGACGCAGGCCTTGGCGATGCCATAGGCGATCGACCGATTGTTCGCGACGCCCAGGACAAGCCCGCGCTTGCCGGCCATAATGCCTTGTCCACCCGCCATGTGAGCGCTCTCCGCAAGATTTGCTGCTTCGTGAAGTGGCTATCGCACAGGCACAGAGCCCCTTCAAGCGCTCAAAACGGACAGTGCCCGCCCGGCTGACCTTCCGACCTGGATGCCATGCAGCAGTTCTGCAAGCGTAGTTGTGCGTCGAAGAGGTCACTCGATCCTGAAACGAGGCGCATCTGCCGGCGCCGACGCCAATAGGTCGCGAACAAGTTTCCTCGCCATGAATTCACCGGCGTCTTTCGCATCCGAGATGTCCATGGCGAACGCTCCGGGACCGCCGATCACGCTGGAGCGGAAATATTGCGCAAGTTCCGCATCCTGCCCCAGGACCAATCCGTTAATCGTAAAACCTTGCGCCAGCGCCGCGTCTCGCGAGGATTCTGTTCCGCCCGCGAAATTGTCGGTTCCGTTGGCGCAGATGTTCATGACCGCGCGCTGCGTCGCGTGCGGCGATGACGTCAACAGGAGCGAAGCAAAGGCGATCGCCTCCGACATGTCTGTCAGACGATCGTGCATCGCCGCGGGATCAGCGTCGCCGTCGCGGTCCTGCTCCATATCGCCGCCTCCGTAATGGGTTCGGTCGATGAGCGCCACCGAAGCGAGCGCCTGAGACACGCGCGCGGCGTCCTCGGCCGAGCCGATGACGGTCCAGGGCACCAACAGGTCGAACTTGCCATCGCTTGACCATGTGATGACGGCGAACCCGATCCGACGCCGCGGACCGGCGGTGGCGGCGCGCAGGAAGTCGGGGTGGACGAGCGCCCGCACGAGCCCGGCCTGCTGGAGCCATTCCTCATATCGGCCGATCGAGTCCGATACGTCGATTGCTGTGACGACATTGGCGTCGGTGCCCGGCACGACCGCGTTGGCCGCTGGCGAAGCGCCGCACAGGAAGACCATCAGTGGCAGGGCGAGGTGAAGGGCGCGCCAGCGGCAAGGTTTCGCCGGCATAGCAGGCTTCGGCTTCACCGCCTGGTGTTCTGAACGACGCCGGAACCAGCGCGTTGGAACGGACGGAAACAGGTGCGACGGCATTGGCTCCTCCCGGAATGATCCCGGGGTGACGGGCCGGAGCCAAACTTATTCCTCCTGTTCGCGCGGCCGTTTCCGCAATTCGGTTATGTCCGCTTTGAGAATGGCAGGCTCGGATCCATTGCGTGAAGATCCGCATCACGCCCCAGCCCGCGATAGAGGATGAACGCACAGCAACAGGCGACGGCAATCGACAGCATCTCGCCGCCGTCTTCAGCGTAGCCAACGAGCTTCGAGCCCGTCAGGAAGTGCAGCATGTCAACCACCACGGCAAAACCCACAAGACACGCGAACAGCAGCAAAAACACCGATCCGAGGGCTTGTTGCCTCGGTCTGCTTTGCCAGAATGACCACAACAGCGGCGCCAGCAGGCCGAGCGCGACCGCCGACCAGGTGATGATTTCCCCGGTGTCGCGAGCCCGCATGCCCGGCAGCGAAACGAGGTCGAATGTCGCTGCCAGCAGCAGGCCGCCGCGCTCATGGAAACGGGTGGCGTCGTCGAGCGTCACAAAACTGAAAATCAGGGACCAGGCAAGAAACATATGCTCCCTGGTTCGAAGCCAGATGCCGAACAGAAACAGGGCGCAAAGCGCGGCCTGCCCGTAGTTGAACATCTCGGGCAGCGATCCATCCCTGCTGATGTTGAGACGCGCTGGCAGATCGTAGTGTGAAATTCCGACAGATCGAAGCGCCTCGATCGCGAATGGAACGATGATGACGAGGATATTCAGGCATATCACTATCAGCGCGAAAACCCTGCTGAGCCTGTCGTTTCGATACATCGCCCGGATTTCCCCGAACGCATTTTCCAAACTCGATAACGCATGACCCAGCAATCCGACGCGCTCCTTCGTTGCTATTCGTTTGACGGCAATTTCGTTAGTCAACCAATGGTCTGGAAAACGGGGCGGCCGCGGGTTTATTCCGCCCGAGCAAAAGAAAACGCTCCGGCGACAAGCGACTCACCTGCCTGGCGCGAGCCGGACATGTTCCGGGCGGCCATCGAGCGATGTCGCGGAATGCGGCTGAGCCCTGCAGTCGAACAAGACGGACAGGTGAGAGACGAGAGCGTTTGCGGCGCAGCGCGCCTTGACGCGCCAGGCTAGCGTTTGCGGTTGCGCATCAACGCTTCGAGATCGCTGTCGCCACCCTCAGGCAGCATCAGCCGCACATGCGCGTAGAGATCGCCGTGACCGCCGACTTTTTCCGGCAGGCCCCTGCCCTTCAGCCGCAGGACCTTGTCCGAGCTCGACCAGGCGGGAACATTGACTGCAACCTTGCCGGTCGGCGTTTCGACCGCCACCTTGGCACCGAGCACGGCATCCGCCAGCGCAATCGGCAGGTCGGCGTGGAGGTCGCGGCCTTCGACACGGTAGCGCGGATGCCGCCGGAAGCGGATCTTGACCAGCGCATCGCCTGGTTGCCCCGGCCCTTGCTCGCCCTGCCCTTTCAGCCGGATGGTCTGGCCGTCCTCGACATAGGCTGGCAGCTTGACGGCGACCTTGCGCCCGTCGGGGAACATCGCCGTTACCTTCTCGGCAGTCGCCGCTTCTTCGATGGTGATGTCGAGCGTCACGTTCAGGTCGGCGCCGGACGGCGCCTGCCGGCCGGCGCCCATGCCGGCGCCGCGAGAGAAGGTCTCGCCGAAAATCTGGCTGAAGATGTCGCTGCTGCCGTCGAACGGATCGCCGCTCGGACGGCCTGAGCGAAACTCGAAACGCGAGCCGCCCGGCCCTTGCTGCCGGCGAAAACCGGCGAACGGATCGGCGCCGCCGGCGGCGCCCTCGAAACCTTGAAAGCGCGGCTTGCCCTCGGCATCGATCTCGCCGCGATCGAAAGCCGCACGGTTCTTCTCGTCGCCGACGATCTCGTAAGCCTGGTTGGCCGCAGCAAACCGCTCCTTCGCCTTGGGATCCGGATTCTGGTCCGGATGATACTCCTTGGCGAGTTTGCGGTATGCCGATTTTATATCCTGGGCCGATGCGTTCTTGGCAACGCCCAGCACCTCATAGGGGTCGCGCATGCTTCCTGTCCTGGAGAAGGAGTGAGTCCACGATTGCCATCTATATGCGCTCGCATAGGAAGAAATTCCAGTAGCGCGGTCATATGATGGCGGAAAATCAGAGCGCTTTGAAGTCCTGCATCCGCCAGGCGCCGGCGCCGGCCAGGCACACCTCGCCCTTGAACAGGGCGACGCCGTCGAAGCTTTCGCGTGAGGCGGTGAAGCGGCGGCAAAGCTGGCCGTTGTTCCTGGATTCCGCCAGTTCGGTGATCGAGCCGCGCGAACCGGTATCGGAATTCGCCCACGGAACGGCCTGCCCGCCAAGTTCCTGGATATCGGCTGAAGACACCGCGTTGCGGATCGTCGCCTGGTCCGAGGCGCGATCCTGGTCGATCGGCATGGCAGAGGCAGGCGTGCTGCTGGTCAGGATCGTACGGTCGACCTCCGCCTGCTCCAAACTGAAGCCGCCGGCACCGCAGGCGGCAAGCGGCAAGGCGACCAGCACAATCGCGGCGGCCTTGACCGCACTTTGTGCGTTGGCCGAAGCAATAAGGCTCCATTGCCTGCTGTCAAAAAGTTGCGCGATGCGCGACAATCGGCAATCTCCCCCGGCCGGCAATAGAATTTGGAAAAACTATGAGCGAAACTGAGTTAACAAGCGGTGACTTTGCCGAGGCTGCCGAGCCATTCCGCCTGTTTGCCGCATGGCTTGACGACGCGACAAAGAGCGAGATCAACGATCCCAACAGCGTGGCGCTGGCGACCGTCGATGCCGAAGGCATGCCGAATGTGCGGATGGTGCTGCTCAAGGGGTTCGATGAAAGCGGATTTGTGTTCTACACGAATTTTGAGAGCGCCAAAGGCCGCGAGATTCTTGGCAGCATGAAGGCGGCGATGTGCTTTCACTGGAAATCGCTGCGCCGGCAGGTGCGTGCGCGCGGGCCGGTGGAGATCGTCACCGAGGCGGAAGCGGACGCGTATTACGCGACGCGCCCGCGCGGCAGCCGCATCGGGGCATGGGCGTCGAAACAGTCGCGGCCGCTGGAGAGCCGCTTCGCACTGGAAAAAGCCGTTGCCGAATACACAGCGCGCCATGCGATCGGCGAGATCCCACGACCGAAACACTGGTCGGGTTTTCGCATCGTGCCGCAGACGATCGAGTTCTGGCACGACCGGCCTTTCCGGCTGCACGATCGCATTGTCTTCTCGCGCAACGCTGAGGGCGGCTGGGACAAGACAAGGCTTTATCCCTGAGTGGTCCCTGGGATTTCGGCTTCGATATACGTGAAGATGTCGTCGCGATCGGCGAGCGCAAACCGCGCCCAGACCAGCCTCAAGACTCGCCTGCCTCCGCCTTGCGAAGCGCTGCCGCCCGCCGTCCAGAAAAATGGGATTCGGCTTCGGCGTCTTCAACATCCGGCCGCGTATCCTCCAGCGCCTGCTGAACTTTTGCCCGGAGCCAGGCATCATGGGCGTCACTGTTGCTGACAAGTTCGAGCGGCAAGGCGCCCTCATTGGCGGTCCGCGTCAACAAGATACGGACAGCATCGGAAACCGTGAGCCCCATGTTTTCCAGAACCGCCGTGGCGCGTTCCTTCACTTCAGCGTCAATACGGGTCTGGACCAGTGCGTTCGACGGCATGACAGTCTCCTTCGCTGGCACACAATGTAATGCATTTGCATGACATATGCCAGACTCTTGGCCGGCGTCTGGTGCCCAGCTACCCTTTCTTCCTGGTCATGAACGCCGTCAGCGCGGCGCGGGCCTCGTCGGATTTGAGCCGCTCGCGGAAATGCTCGCTTTCCTGGCCGATGCGGTCAACGAGGTCTTCACGCGAGCCGCGCATCAGGTCGCGCGCGATCTTCAGCGCCTGCGGCGGCTTGGCCGCTATCTGGCTGGCCGCGGCCAGGACGGAGGCTTCGAGTTCGTTCTCCTCGACCACTGCGTAGATCAATCCGGCGGCCTTCGCCCGCTCGGCCGAAAATCCTTCGCCGAGGCCAAGCAGCGCGAAAGCGCCTTGCCGGCCGAGAATCTGCGGCGCAAGCAGGCTCGACCCGGCCTCGGGGACCAGGCCGAGATCGACGAAGGGCGTGCGGAATAGTGTGCGCGGCGTGGCGAAAGTCAGGTCGCAATGCAGGTTGAGCGTGGTGCCGATGCCGACCGCGATGCCGTCGACGCCGGAGATCATCGGCTTTTCCGTCCTGGCCAGCGCCATCAGGAAGTCCCAGACTTCGGTGCCGCCCTCGCCGCCGGTGGCGACGACCATGAAATCGGCAAGGTCGTTGCCGGATGAGAAGGCGCCTGGAACACCGAGGAAGACATGGACGCGGATCGCCGGATCGGCGTCGCCCTCGGCAAGGGCTTTGGACATTTTCGCATACATGGCCCGCGTCAAGGCGTTCTTCTTGTCCGGACGGTTCATGCGGATGATCTGGATGGCGCCCTGGCGCTCGACGAGGATATGGTCTGTCACGGGTGATCCTTTGTGAAACGCCGGGCTTTTTGCGAAACGTCAACCCGGTGGCTGTCAGGCAGGAATCAGTGTCTGGCCGGCAGTGGCAAGGCTGTCGGCGCCGCCGATGACACGCTCCTTCAGCGCGGCCGCCTCGCCAAGCAGGTTTTCAGCGAAGAAGCGGCAAACGGCGATGCGGCTTTGGTCGGCAAGCGCGCCGCGCGCCAGATAGGCGCCGCCCGCCGCCAGCGAGATCAGCCGCAGATACGGCGTCGCGCCGGCCAGCGCCGCGTCCGAGCGGCCGTCTGCGAGCAGCCCTTGCAGGAAGCGCGTCGCCTGGCTGAGATCGTCGACCGCCTGGTCGAGGCCATCGGCGGTGCGGCCAAAACCTTGAAGGTTCGAGGTCCGCGCTTGATTGGCGACGGCTTTCAGTTCGGCGATGTAGCCATGCACATGTTCGCCGCCGCCAAGCGGCAGCTTGCGCGCGACCAGGTCTATCGCCTGGATGCCATTGGTGCCTTCGTAGATCGGCGCGATGCGCGCGTCGCGATAAAGTGCTGCCGCACCGGTCTCCTCGATGTATCCCATACCGCCATGAACCTGCAGCCCGAGCGAGGCGACCTCGACGCCGACATCGGTGGAAAAGGCCTTGGCCAGCGGCGTCAGCAGATTGGCGCGCTCCTGCCAATGGATGGCTTCATCGCCGACGGATACGCGCGCGTGGTCGATGGCGTGCGCGCAGGAATAGCTGATGGCGCGCGCAATCTGGGTCAGCGCCTTCATGGTCAGGAGATTGCGCTGCACGTCGAGGTGATGAACGATCGGCGCCATGCCGTTGCCATTATAGCTCGCGGCCTTGCCTTGACGGCGTTCATTGGCGAAGGCGAGCGCCTTCTGCGTGGCAGTTTCGGCGACCGCAACGCCCTGCATGCCGACGGCGAGCCGCGCATTGTTCATCATGGTGAACATGCAGGCGAGGCCCTTGTTTTCCTCGCCGATCAGCCAGCCGATCGCGCCTGGGGCGATCCCTTCGAAACCGTCGCCATAGATCATGGTGCAGGTCGGCGAGGCGTGGATGCCCAATTTGTGCTCCAGCCCGGAGCAGAAGACGTCGTTGCGTGCCCCAAGCGCGCCATCGTCGCCGACCAGGAATTTCGGCACCAGGAACAACGAAAGGCCGCGCGTGCCGGCCGGCGCGTCCGGCAGCCGCGCCAGCACCAGATGGATGATGTTGTCGGCAAGATCGTGCTCGCCATAGGTGATGAAAATCTTCTGGCCGAAGATGCGGTAGGTGCCGTCGCCGGCCGGCTCGGCGCGGGCGCGCAAGGCATTCAGATCCGAGCCCGCCTGCGGCTCGGTCAGGTTCATCGTGCCCATCCATTCGCCTGAGACGAGCTTTTCCAGGTATTTGGCCTTCAACGCCGGTGAGGCATGCTTGTCGAGCGCTTCGACCGCGCCCATGGTCAGCGTCGGGCCGATACCGAAGGCCATGGCGGCGGAGTTCCACATTTCGAGCGCGGCGACGCCCAGCATAGTCGGCAGCGCCTGGCCGCCGAACTCCTCCGGCGCTGACAGCGCGTTCCAGCCGCCGTCGATCCAGCGGCGATAAAGTTCCTTCCAGCCGGGCGGCATGGTGACGGCCGCGCCGCTCAGCACCGCGCCTTGTTCATCGCCGACCTTGTAGAGCGGCGCGACCTCTTCGCCGGCAAAGCGGCCGGCTTCCGCCAGAATGGCGTCGACGAGGTCTTCGCCAAGGTCGCCAAAGGTGCCGGCGTCAAGCGCCGGCTTCAGGCCGGCCACATGCTTCAGCGTGAAGGCGATTTCCTCGACTGGTGCCCGGTACATGCCGCTCGCTCCTCCTCTGTCCGGCAGGTCAACTTAAGGTCCGTGCCGACACAAGACCATCCGCTTTTGGGTCGCCTCCCCCGCCTTCTTTTTACGTAAACGTCAAATTTTGTCACGCAGATTTTGCAATTGCTGCAGCACAGGTTAAATTCGGCAAAAGCCGGGCAGTTCGACCGGCGACGGATCAACTGGATCGGACCGCCCGTGCTCGCTAGACCTGACGCTTATCGCTGCATCGAGTGCGGCCTGCCCTATCGAGCGGCAGGTTTTTGGCACCATCGGGGCAAGATCGAGGACGGCGCCGCCTATTGGTCGGATCGCGGCATCCTGTGTTCGCCGCAATGCTCGCTGGCCCATCACCGCAAGCGCCAGGCTGAGGGGACGCTGCCGCAAGCGCCGGCGCCCGACCCGTTCCACCCGCTCGCCCTGCGTTGATGACCAGCAAAGCCATCCCCGGCACGATTGCGGCGGTCGCCGCGGGCCGCCGAAAGTATTTCCTTAACCATGGCGGTTCAGGATCAGGCTTTGGCCAGCAAGGATCTGCTGTTTGAAGCCGCCGGCGCACCCTCTTCGCCGCCCAGGACTCCTCGCCGTCGCGACCGCGATGGCAATGGCGTTGGCGCCGGCACAAGCCTCGGACTTCTCCGCGCCCTGGAAGAATGCCGACCGGGCGCTGGTGATCGACGCCTACGAATACAATCCCATCGATTGGACCGAGCTTGCCACCGACAAGCGCATCGTCGGCTTCATCAACAAGGCGTCCGACGGGATGCCACCAGCGTATTTCTGTTTCGGCGACGAGACCGCGACGCGGCTCTGCAAGGCGCTGTGGAAGCGCCATGCGGTGGCACAGGAACTGTTCCAGACACGCAAGGTGGTGGCCAAGGCGCTCGGCTTGAAATGGGGCGCTTATCACCTCGCCCGACCCGGCAACCCCGTCGGACAGGCCAATAATTTCATCAATTTCGCGAAACCTGGCCCGGATGACCTGCTCGCCCTCGACATCGAGGATGACGATCCGACGAAATGGATGTCGCTCGACGATGCAGAGGAGTTCGTGCGCCATGTGCATCGGCGGATTGGCCGTTTTCCGGTGCTCTACACCAACGGCAAGACCGCCAAGCACATCGCCGACAACAGGTACAAATACCGGCTCCTGTCGCGGCTGCCGCTCTGGTATGCGCGCTACAAGCCCGACATCGGCGTGCATTTTCCGATGGGCAACTGGCAAGGCTACGCACTCTGGCAGTTTTCGGCAAAAGCCAATTGCGGCCGGTTCCGCTGCCCCTACCGGGTGGCTGGCACGCCGAACGACATCGACGTCAATGTCGCACCGATGGATGCCGCCACCTTGCGCGCGCAATGGCCGTTCGGCGGCCTGATCGATGCGCAGCCGGATTACCTCGCCTCGATACCGCTGCCTCTCTCGCGGGCGGCCGGCCTTGCCGGCAATGTCACCCTTACCTATGCGACCGTGGCACCGCCGCCGAGCTTCACCGAAATGGTCGCCATGTTCGGCGCGGGCTGGTCCAAGTTCCGCGGCAGCTTGCAAATGCCTGCCATAGGGACAGCGCTGCGTCTTCCGCGCCGGATCGCCGACTATCTGGGGTGGCTGCGAAAGGAAAGGCCCTCCGCATCGGCCGTTGAAGCCGCGCCCACCGATCCGGTCAGCACTGCGTCGACCGAGTTGGATCGTCGCCCCCGTTAATCTTGCCCCGCTGATCTTGCCCCGGCTGATCTTGCACGTCAGCGCGCCTGCTCGCGGGCCACGGCCTGCCAGCCGATGTCGCGGCGGCAGAAGCCTTGCGGCCAATCGATCCGGTCGAGCGCTGCGTAGGCTCGTCGCTGCGCCTCGCCGACCGTGCCGCCGGTCCCCGTGACACCGAGCACACGGCCGCCATTGGCGACCAGCGCGCCGCTGTCGATGGCGGTGCCGGCATGAAAGATCTCGACGCCTTCGCCCGCGGCCTGTTCGACGCCGCGTATGACCGAGCCCTTTTCCGGCGTGCCGGGGTAACCCCTTGCCGCCATCACCACGGTGAGCGCCGCCTCGTTGCGCCAGCGCACTGAGGTATGTGCAAGCTGGCCGTCGGCGGCAGCGTTGAGCAGGACCAGGAGATCGTCCTTCAGCCGCATCATCAGCACCTGGCATTCCGGATCGCCGAAACGGGTGTTGTATTCGATCAGCTTCGGCCCCTCGCCTGATATCATCAGCCCGGCAAACAGCACGCCCGAAAACGGCGCGCCGAGTTCGGCCATGCCGCGCATGGTCGGCTCGACGATCTCGCGCATGGTGCGGTCGATCATCTCCGGCGTCATCACCGGGGCCGGCGAATAGGCCCCCATGCCGCCGGTGTTCGGGCCGACGTCGCCGTCACTGAGGCGCTTGTGGTCCTGCGCGGTGCCGAACGGCAGCGCAGTGACGCCGTCGCACAGGCAAAAGAAACTCGCCTCCTCGCCGGTGAGAAACTCCTCGACCACCACCTTTGCGCCGGCCTCTCCGAAGGATCCGTCGAAACAGGCATCGAGTGCTGCCAGCGCCTCGGCCAAATTCATGGCGACGGTGACGCCCTTGCCGGCTGCGAGGCCGTCGGCCTTGATGACGATCGGCGCGCCCATCTTTTCGACATAGGCCCTGGCCGACGCCAGGTCGCCGAAACGGCCATAGGCGGCGGTCGGGATGTCGTATTTCGCGCAAAGATCCTTGGTGAAACCCTTCGAGCCTTCCAGCCGCGCCGCCGCCCTGGACGGGCCAAAGACGCGAATGTTTTCAGCGCGGAGGTCGTCTGCAATGCCGGCGACCAGCGGCCCTTCCGGCCCGACCACGACGAGGTCGATCTTTTTCTCCGTGCAGAACCGGGCCACCGCCGCATGATCGTCAATGTCGAGCGTCACCAACTCGGCTTCGCGGCCGATGCCAGGGTTGCCGGGCGCCGCGTAAAGCTTGGTCAGCAGCGGCGAGGCCGCGATCTTCCAGGCCAAGGCATGTTCGCGGCCGCCGGAGCCGATCAACAATACGCGCATGCCCAGATCCCTTGCCATTCCACGATCAGGACTGCGCTATTGCGCCCCGTACGATGGGTCAAGACATTTGGAAGACTTTGAGCGCAATTCCACACGGGAACGGGGAATGGTTCGGCCCGCTTGACGCTTGACGCCGTTCGCCGCTGCTGCCACTTCAGCACGATGGAACCCATCCAGTCGAAAGCAGCCCAGGGCCGCGTCGCCGATGCGCCGAGCGGCCACTGGGTCTACCGCATCCTGCCACGCTGGCTTTGGCCCTATGCGCAGCTTGCCCGGTGGGACCGGCCGATCGGCTGGCAGTTGCTGCTGTGGCCGTGCTGGTGGTCGGCAGCCCTTGCCGCGAGTGCCCATCCACGCCCTGCTGATCCCCTGCTCTCGCTGCTGCCGGCGCCATGGTATCTCGTGCTGTTCCTGATCGGCGCCGTCGCCATGCGCGGCGCCGGCTGCACCTACAACGACCTGGTCGACCAGGACATCGACAACCAGGTGGAACGCACGCGCTCGCGGCCGCTGCCAGCGGGAAAGGTCACGCGCCGGCAGGCCTGGGCGTTCCTCGCGATCCAGGCACTGGTTGGACTCGCTGTGCTTTTGCAGTTCAACAGCTTTGCCGTCCTGCTCGGCATCGGCTCGCTCGCCGTCGTCGCCATCTACCCGTTCATGAAGCGATTGACCAATTGGCCGCAACTGGTTCTCGGCCTTGCCTTTTCCTGGGGTGCGCTGATGGGATGGGCGGTGGAATTCGGCAATCTCGATGGCCCGGCCGTCATGCTCTATATCGGCTCGATCCTGTGGGTGATCGGCTACGACACGATCTATGCGCATCAGGACAAGGAAGACGACGCCATCGTCGGCGTGCGCTCAACCGCACGCCTGTTCGGCGACAACACCAAGACCTGGCTCGTCGGGTTTTATGGCGGAGCGCTGGTCTGCTTCGCCGTCGCCTTCGCGGCGGCGCAGGCGCCGGTGCCGGCGCTGGCCGGGCTGGTCGCCGCCGGCGCCCATATGGCGCGGCAGATCACCGTGCTCGACATCGACGATCCCGACCAGTGCATGCTTCTGTTCAGGTCGAACAACCAGGTCGGCTGGCTGGTCTTCCTCGGCCTGATCGGCGGTGCGTTGTGGGTGGCGCTGAAGCCGCTGGTGTAGCGGCTTTTTTCCTTCTCCCCTTGTGGGGCCCGAAGGGCGGGCGAGGCGCGTGACTCGCCCCGGGCGGTGGATCGGCGCGTAGCGCCGAGACAGTTGAGGGGTGTTGGAACAAATGAGGCGTTCGCGTTTCCTAGAACACCCCTCATTCGGCCGCTTCGTGGCCACCTTCTCCCACAAGGGGAGAAGGGAAAGCGCTCGCTCTATTCGTCGCGCGAAATAATCTCCTGGCCGCCGATCACCAGCCTGAGGCCGAGGGCGCCGGCCCTGCGGCGGGCGAGGAAGCGCGGACGACGCATGGTCGAAAGCCGACCCCTGCGACGGTCCTGCGCGGGTAATGTCTTGATGGCGACGCCAAGCGATTCCTCCAGGGTGCGGGCGATGCCGTCGGATTCGATCAGAAGCATCGGCAGACGGTAGGCATCGGCCCAGGCGCGCCAGTCGGCGGCGACATCCTCGAGATCGTCGGCCACCAGGAGCGGCACCGACAGCATCGGATCATTGTGCAGAAGCTCCAGCGTCACCGTGACATTGCCGTCCGGGTCCTCCATTGCGCGGGCTGCCACGCCACGAAACGCATTGGCGGGCAGAGCGATGAACGCCGGCAGGCCGCTCATCTCCAGCACGCGGCGAATGACGGCGCCACGATGGTCGATGGTGAAGGTAACGTCGCCATAGTCGTCGCGCGTCGCGTAGCTCACCACCTGCGGCAGGCGGAGTGGGTCGAGGCGCATATTGCGCCCAGCCCAGACTGGCTTCAGTCCAGTGTTCATATCGTGCCTTTCCTGTCTCTCCTGAGAGCCGGTCTTCCGGTTCTCCGGGCCGGTTTTTCCGGCCTCGTTGTGGGGAAACATTAGCGCGGGCTTCTTATCGCAGCGCTTAAGAAAGTCGGTTAAATTTTGCTGATCTCGAGGGGATGGTTATCGGAATGCAACCATTCACAAGACGGCGAAAGGATCAGATAACCTTACCGGGATTCATGATGCCGGCCGGGTCGAAGGCCGTCTTCACCCTGCGCATCAGTTCGATCGCCATCGGCGGCGCTGTCGCGATCAATTCATCCCGCTTCAGCTGGCCGATGCCGTGCTCGGCCGAGATCGAGCCGTGAAGGCTGCGCACGACATCGTGCACGGCCCTGTTCATGGCGTGATAGAGCCGGAGAAACGCCTCGTCATCGCCACCGATCGGCCGGGAGATGTTGTAGTGGAGATTGCCGTCGCCCATGTGGCCGAAACACACCTCGCGCGCACCGGGGCTGACCGATTGAACGGCGCCGGCTGCCTTTTCGATGAATTGCGGGATGGCCGCCACCGGCACAGAGATGTCGTGCTTGATCGAGGCGCCTTCGGGCTTCTGCGCCTCGGGCAGCAGCTCGCGGAAATTCCAGAAGGCATCGCCCTGCGCGATGCTCGCCGCAATCACCGCATCGCCGACGATCTCCTGCTCGAGGCCGGCTGAGAGCACCTCCTCGATCAGGGCCCTCGCATCCTGCGCCGAGCGACCCGAAGAGATCTGCATCAGCACATACCACGGCCAATCCCCGGACAGCGGCCGCACGACGCCTGGCGCGTGCAGCAGCGTAAATTCGTGGGGCCGCTGGCCGATCAGTTCGAAAGCAGTGAGCGCCGCACCGGCGCGATCCATCGCCAGGCTGAGCAGGGACAGTGCCGCCTCAGGTGACGACAGGCCGGCAAAGGCCACTTCGCGTCCCTTGGGCTTTGGGAAAAGCTTGAGCACGGCGGCGGTGATGACGCCGAGCGTGCCTTCCGCACCGATGAACAGGTTTTTTAGATCGTAACCGGTGTTGTCCTTCTTCAGCTTGCGCAGATCGTCGAACACCTCGCCGGTCGGCAGCACCACCTCGACGCCAAGGCACAGCTCACGCGCATTGCCATAGGCGAGAACGCCGGTGCCGCCGGCATTGGAAGAGAGATTGCCGCCGATCTGGCAGGAGCCTTGCGCGGCAAGCGACAGCGGAAACAGCCGGTCGGCGGCATCGGCCGCTTCCTGCAGCGTCTGCAGGATGACTCCGGCCTCGACGGTGACCGTGTTGGAGAGGACGTCGATCTCGCGGATGCGGTTCAGCCGCGACAGCGACAGCACGATCTGGCGGCCGGACGAGTCCGGCACCTGCGCGCCGACCAGCCCGGTGTTGCCGCTTTGCGGCACGACCGGCGTTCCCGTCTCGGTTGCCAGCTGCATGATGCGGCTGACCTCGTCGACACTGCCGGGCCTCAGCACCAGCGCCGTCCGGCCATGCCACAGACCGCGCCTCTCCGTGAGGTAAGGCGCGATATCCTGCTGGTCGCGAAGCGCATATTTGTCGCCGACGATTGCCGCAAAGCGGTCGATGAGGGCGGGGTCGATATCCCTTGAGATGTCGTTCATGGATGGGAAACTATGGTGCTCAATCGATCTTGTCACGAGGGGCGGCGGCACGCGAAAGCCGGTCGTTGATCGCCTCGCCCAGCCCGTCGGAGGGGATCGGCTCGACGGCGATTGTGTTGGCGCCGCTGCGATCGAGATCCTGCATATGGGCAAAGAGGTTGGCCGCGGCCTCGCGCAGGTCGCCGGTCTCTGACAGGTTGCGCAAGGCGGCTGCGCCTTGCCAGCCTTCGGCGCGGCGCGGGCCGAACGCCAGCAAGGCTTCGCCCTTTGCGACTTTTGCGGCGTTGATCCGCACTGCAGCACCCGGCGCGTAATGCGAGGCGAGCATGCCCGGGGCCTCGATGCCCGCCGCGCCGCGCAGCAGCTTCATGCCGGCGGTCGCTTCGATCTCTTCGGCGGCAATGCCGCCCGGCCGCAGCAGCCGCAGCTTTCCGCCCTCTATCTTCACGATTGTCGATTCGACCCCGACCGACGTCGCGCCGCCATCGACCACCAGCTTGATTTTTGGACCGAGATCGGCGGCCACGGCCTCGGCCGTCGTTGCGCTGATCCTGCCTGAGGAATTGGCGCTGGGCGCTGCAAGCGGGCGTCCGAGCCTGGCGATCAGTTGGCCGCCAAAGCCTTTCGGCATGCGCAGCGCGACCGTATCGAGCCCGGCGGTGACCAGCGGATGAATGCCGTTGCCGGGCCGCTGCGGCAGCACCAGCGTCAGCGGTCCCGGCCAGAATGTCTGCGCCAGCCTTTTCGACACGGGATCGAACAGCGCGATGCGATCGGCCATCGCCAGATCGGCGACATGAGCTATCAGCGGATTGAAGCGCGGCCGGCCCTTGACCTCGAAGATGCGCGCCACGCCAACACCATTGGTGGCATCGGCGGCCAGCCCGTAGACGGTTTCGGTCGGAATGGCGACGACATCGCCCCCTTCGAGCAGCGCCAGCGCCCGCTCCATCGCCTCGCCGGCGGCAAGTATCTCAGCCACTCTCATCACCTTACAGAAGCGGGACCTTACGATGTCGGTGCGTAATACGGTGACGTTCACGGGGCAAGTCCGGGCGGAAGCGAATTGCCAATAGCTAAAATGCCAGCTTTCCTGGCAAGCCCGCATCAATTCCCGGACGCTATGGTGCCGGCTTGTTGGGCAAGGGGAGCTATCATGGTCTGGGTGCGTATCCTGAGGGCGCTTGGCCTCACTCTGGCGGCGGGCACAGCACAGGCTTCATCCTTCGTTGTTCCTGCTGCACCATCCTCGACCCCGTCCGTCGTCAGCCTCGGTGCGCCTGAACCGGCGAAGGTGGCTGGCAACTCCTCGACGCCATCGATCGTGGCGCTCGGCGAACCAGTGCCCGATGTCACCTATGAAAAAGTTTCTGCGATCCCGAGCCAGCCCAAGCCCAAGCATGATTTCACGCAAAGCCCGATGATCATTCGCGGCGGCATCGTCGGTGACGCCTTCGCAACACCGGCGCCCAGCCCCGCACCTGCCGCGACAACCGTTGCCGCAGCACCTGCGGCGGCCACGAAATCCGACAAAAAAATTACCGCAACGAACAGCCCGCCTGAGCCCGCCACACCGCAACCAACGCCGATCCCCGAGATCGACCAGGCCAAATAGCCGTTCGCAGCCACGCTCGCCTAAATTGCCAAGCCTCAGCCGGCGATTTTCGAGAAATCCGCGACCTGGTCGGTCGCTGCCCGGATGCGCGCCAGCAACGCCAGGCGGTTGGCGCGCACGGCCTGGTCCTCATCATTCACAAGAACGCGTTCGAAGAATGAATCAACCGGTTCACGCAACGCGCTAAGCGCCAGCATGGTGGCGGAAAAGTCTTCGTTGTGAATCGCTTGGCCGGCTTCCTTCTCGGCCTGATTCACCGCGGCAAACAGCGATTTCTCGGCCTCTTCCCGGAATCGAGCCGGCTCAACATTTTCGGCGATCGTCGTTTTCTTCTTCTCCTCGGCGGCCAAAATGTTGGCCGCGCGCTTGGTGCCGGCTAGCAGGTTCTTGCCGTCCTCGGTGTCGAGGAAAGAGCCTAGGGCTTGGACGCGACGAACGATTTGCAGGAGATCGTCGGACCGCGGCGTGATGACCGCATCGATCAGATCATGCCGCGCGCCCTGGTCGCGCAGATAAACTTTCAGGCGGTCATGGAAGAAAGCGAGGAGGTCGGAACGGTAGACTTGCTCCGCCTTCCCTTCCAGCGTTGTAATCGCATTCTTGTCGAGATAGTTCGCCCACTCATAGGCGCTTCCGAAGGTGGGCATGAGCGGCAGTCGGATACCGTTCTCGACTAGAATCCTCACCACCCCCAGCGCCGCGCGGCGGAGAGCATAGGGGTCCTTTGACCCGGTCGGTTTTTCGTCAATCGCCCAGAACCCGACCAGCATGTCGAGCTTGTCGGCGAGCGCTACGGCCACCGATACGGGATCGGTCGGCACGCGGTCGGACGGGCCCTGCGGCTTATAGTGCTCCTCGACGGCGGCGGCGACCGAGGGATGCTCGCCCTGCAGCAGCGCGTATTTGCGGCCCATGGCGCCCTGCAATTCCGGGAATTCGCCGACCACCTCGGTAGTGAGGTCGGCCTTGGCCAGGACTGCGGCACGGCGCGCCAGCGCGGTAATCTCCCCCCTCGAGGGGGAGATGTCGCCGAAGGCGACAGAGGGGGTCGCTGATCCACGCGCAACGACCCCCTCTGGCCTGCCGGCCATCTCCCCCTCAAGGGGGGAGATTCCGCTCGCCACTATCGGCGCCAATTCTTCAGCCAGTTGGGCAATCCGCTCCACCCGCTCACCCTGCGTGCCGAGCTTGGCGTGGAAGGTGACGCCGAGATGGTCGAGGCGGGCCATGCGCTGGTCGAGCGGCTTTTTGAGATCGAGCCCGAACTTTTCCGCCGATGCCTGCAACTGGTCGAGGTCGGGCAAATCGCCCTGGTCGGTCTTCCAGAAATAGAGCGCGTCGGAAAGGCGGGCGCGTACCACCTTGCCGTTGCCGTGGGCGATCTCCTTGCCGCCGTCACTGGCCTCGATATTGGCGGTCAGGACGAAGCTGTTGGAAAGGCGCGATTGGCCAATCTCCCCCCTTGAGGGGGAGATGCCCGGCAGGGCAGAGGGGGGTGCCTCGCGCTGAGATGTCGGCGGGACAGCCCCCCCCTCTGTCGCCTGCGGCGACATCTCCCCCTCAAGGGGGGAGATTTGTCGCATCGTCACAAAACACTTCTGGTTGGCGCGGATCGTCAGTCGGATCACCTCGGCCGGAATGGCGAGAAAGTCCTGCTCGAATTCGCCCATCAGCACGACCGGCCATTCGACCAGGCCTGACACTTCCTCAAGCAGCCCCTCGTCCTCGACAAGGTTGAGCCCGTTGGCGAAAGCGAGATTCCTGGCGTCGGCAAGGATGATCTGCTTGCGCCGGTCGGCGTCGAGCACAACCTTCGCCGCCTCCAGCTTGGCGGCATAGTCGTCAAAACGGCGCACGCCGATGGCGCCCGGCGCGTGAAAACGATGGCCGTAGGTGATGTTTCCCGAGCGGATGCCGTCGATCTCGAAATCGACGACCACCGGCTCCTCGGTCTCCGGGCCGAAGGTGCAGAGGATGGACTGCAGCGGCCGCACCCAGCGCAACGATCCCGGTTTCGCCGAGGCTGGCCCCCAGCGCATCGATTTCGGCCATGGAAAGTCGCGGATGATGCCCGGCACCAGTTCAGCGATTATCGTCTCGGCCGCCCGGCCCGGCTTCGCAATATGGGCGACATAGAAGTCGCCCTTCTTCGGATCGACGTGGACATGCGCCTCGGCGATCGAGGAAAGACCGGCCTTGCGCAGAAAACCTTGGACCGCCTGTTCGGGCGCTTTGGTCGAGGGTCCCTTGATCTCCTCGCTTATGTCCTTCGAGCGCGCGGTCACGCCGCGAATGTCGAGCGCCAGCCGGCGCGGCGTCCAATATTCGCGCGCCGCCTCATAGGTCAGCCCGGCCTCGACCAAACCGTCCGTCATCATCTTCTTCAGGTCGCCCGCCGCCTTGCGCTGCATGCGAGCGGGAATCTCTTCCGAACGAAGTTCTAAAAGCAGGTCGGGCATAAATTGTGCTCACGCGGCGAAATGGTCCAGGCGGCATAGCAACTCGGCTGGTCCCATGCAATCGGCGCATCCACGGACGATTGCCAAAAATATGCCGCTGCCTGTCGGGCCAGAGCGGGACCATCCGTCCTTGGGTCAAAGATCTCCATGAACCGAACGCAGCGCTGAAGCGACCAACGCTCAGGCAGAAAACTATTGGCTGAACGACTATGAAGACGGCATCGACATTTCTGCAGATCCTCGCGCTCAGCGCCTGTTTTGCGGCGCAGGCTCATGGCACGTTCACGATGCCCGGCGTTAGACAAGCGCTGCGGACAATGGCTGGCTCGAGCGGCCAAGGCGTATCGCCAATCAGCGTATCAGTCGAAATCGCAAACAGCCTCTGGAGCTAAGCCGCCAGACCACCTGCCTGCGTCAGCAAAAACGCCTCGCCGCAGGCTTTCGCCAGATTGCGCACCCGCAAGATGTAGCTCTGCCGCTCGGTGACGGAAATCACGCCGCGCGCGTCGAGCAGGTTGAAGACGTGGCTGGCCTTGATGCACTGGTCGTAGGCGGGAAATACCAGACGGTGGTTCCCCTCCCCCTTGAGGGGGTGGCCAGACGCGGGAGGAGTCGCTGGGACCTTGCTTGCGGTGCCTTCTGAGGCGACCCCCTCTGCCCGCTCCGCGGGCATCTCCCCCTCGAGCGGGGAGAGGGGCGCGCCGGCATCGAGCAGCGCCTTGCACTCGGCTTCGGCGTCTTCGAAATGCCGAAGCAGCATCGCGGTATTGGCGAATTCGAAATTGTGCCGCGAATATTCCTGCTCGGCCTGCAGGAAGACCTCGCCATAGGTCACCTTGTCGGCGCCGTCGCGGCCGTTGAAGTTGAGGTCGTAGACATTGTCGACGCCCTGCACATACATGGCCAGCCGCTCCAGCCCGTAGGTGAGCTCGCCCGCCACCGGCGCGCATTCGATGCCGCAGACCTGCTGGAAATAGGTGAACTGCGACACTTCCATGCCGTCGCACCAGCACTCCCAGCCCAGCCCCCAGGCGCCGAGCGTCGGGCTTTCCCAGTCGTCCTCGACGAAGCGGATGTCATGCAGAAGCGGATCGACGCCGATCGCCGCCAGCGAGCCGAGATACAGTTCCTGCAGGTTGGGCGGGTTCGGCTTCAGGATCACCTGGTACTGGTAATAGTGCTGCAGCCGGTTCGGGTTCTCGCCGTAGCGCCCGTCCTTGGGCCGGCGCGAAGGCTGCACATAGGCCACGTTCCAGCGCTTTGGCCCCAGCGCGCGCAAGGTCGTCGCCGGGTGGAACGTGCCGGCACCGACTTCCATGTCATAGGGCTGGAGAACGACGCAGCCATAGTCCGCCCAGTAGTTATGCAAAGTCAGGATCAGCCCCTGGAACGAGCGGCTGGGATGCATATGGGCTGGGATATCAACTGTCACGGCGGCCTCGACGGGAAAGACGGGGATGCGGCCCTCCCTAGAGCGCCCACCGGCAAGCGTCAAGGCAAGGGGGCCGGCCGCAGGCAGGGCAATCGGGTGAGTTAACGCGTGACATACGGCGAAACGGCAGGGACGTGGCGGCCTGATCGTGGCCCTTCCTGGGAGCCAGAGATGAGAGCGCCCAGCGATCAGTCCCGCGCCTCAGCCGTTCGGCGGCTCTCATGTGTGGTATCATCCGGCAGGAGTCCAGCACCCTCGAGGAGACAAAAGTCATGAATTCCCAAGGGATGGCTCAGATGTCCTCCGTCGATTCTCTTGCAGCGAGTTTATTGTCGGCGACATTGATGTTCGATCGGGCGTCGTTGCTGGCGCTCGAGGCTTTAGCTGCCGAATCCGACCGTCGGGTCCTGCGACGCGGTGAGGTTCTGGTACGCGAAGGCGATGCGTCGGACAGGTTTTTCATCGTGCTGTCTGGACGCTTTACGGTACACAAAGGAGATTCGACTGGCTCGGTCGCCGAGATCGCACAGGGTGAACTCATCGGTGAAATCGGTTTCTTCGCGGGACTACCCCGCATGGCCACTGTCCTTGCAGCGCGCGATTCGATCGTCCTTGAAATCGGTCGCAATCATTTCGAGAAGGCGGCCGAGACATTGCCGAGCCTGAGGGAGGCGGTCACGGTATTTCTGGCGCGCCGGTTTGCCATCCAATCTCCGAGTTCGTCGCGTCTCAAGGAACCTGCCAAGATCCGAACGCTTGCGATCATTGCAGCCGGCGGAAGTCGCATCTCACCGGTGTTCATCCAGCACCTGCGGCAAGCGTTCGGCGCGGCCACGCGCGCTCGGTTCGTTTCCCGGCTTGACATCCAAGCGAAGTTCCCAGGTCTTCCGATCGACGACCAGCCGATCCTTAACTGGTTGAACGAACTGGAGGCGGAAGCCCAATTCATCGTCTATGTTGCCGATGAGGAACCTAATGAGTGGACCCAAGTCTGCATTCGCCAGGCCGATGCCGTCCTGTTGCTGGCCAACGCGTCCTGCTCGCCTCGCCTGAACCCGTCTGAGGAACTGACGCTATCGGTCCATCCGCCATCGACCAGTCGGCTTGTCCTAATTCACGACACTCGCTCGGCTGAGGTCTCCGGTACCTCTGCATGGCTCGATGAGCGACCCTATGTTGACCAGCATCATCATGTTGCGCTGGACGACGCGTCTGATTTCCAGCGCCTGGTCCGATTTATTTCGGGCAAGGCACTGGGCTTCGTGGCGGCAGGGGGTGGGTCCCTCGGCAGCGCTCATTTGGGCGTCTACAAGGCTTTCGTTGAGGCGGGCGCTTGCTTCGACTATCTCGGTGGGACAAGTTCCGGCGCGGCGATGATGGCCGGCTTCGCCAGAGGCTTGGATGCCGACCAGATCGACCGAGGCACCCACAACATATTTATCAAAAGCCGGGCGTTTCGCCGTCCCACCTTGCCGCATTTCGCGCTTCTGGATCACAAAGCGTTTGATCGGGCCCTTCGGCTGGAATACGGCGACGTTCTGATCGAGGATCTTTGGCTTCCGTTCTTTGCGCTTTCGACCAATCTGAGCAGCCGTCAGCCTCATGTCCACCGTCGTGGAAAGCTCTGGCACGCCGTTCGGGCGTCCGGCTCCATCCCGGGCGTCCTGCCGCCGTTCTTTACGGATGACGGCGATATGCTGGTGGACGGCGCTATCATGAACAATTTGCCGCTGGAGCAGATGAAGGAGCTCAAGACCGGACCCAATGTCATCGTTACCTTCGGGTCGAGTGCACCGCAGAAATACGACATAGACTATGACCGTATCCCCGGAGCTTCCGAACTGGCATTGGCCTTGCTGAACCCTTTCGGTCGTGCCCGCTTGCCTCGGGTTCCCAGTATGCTTCAGGTCATTGCCTCGAGCATGCTGGCACACCGGCCGCAGGACATTGCCGTCGGCGAAGAGGATATCCTGATCTGTCCGGAGGTTTCCAACACGATCAGCTTCATGGATTGGAGTCGGCATTCCGAGTTGTTTTCGGATGCCTACGACCGTACGACCCGATGGATCGAGGAACAGAACGACTCAGGGCTCCGAGCGGTGCTCGGCACCGCGCACGATTAGCATAGCTTATGGTCCAGACCCTTAGCGACAGCGGCGACGAGCCCCGCATAATCGAATTCAGAAGTATTCAGCCCTTTGGCGCAGTCGTCGGTTCGGGCTTGACCTTCGGGGTTTCCTGCGCCGTGTTGGATTCGATCGGCGGCAGGCCCTTCAGCAGTTTCTGCTGCAAGGCGGCGAGCACGCCGGGATCCGGCTTGAGGTCGCGAGCTTGGTTCCACTGGAAGGTGGCTTCCAATTTGCGGCCGACGCGCCAATAGGCATCGCCAAGGTGATCGTTGAGCACCGGATCTTCCGGCTTCAACGAAACGGCACGTTCCAATTCGCGCACCGCATCGTCGAATCGGCCAAGGCGGAAATAGGCCCAGCCCAGCGAATCGACGATGTAGCCGTCGCTCGGCCTGAGCTCGACGGCCTTCTGGATCATCTGAAGGCCTTCCTCGAGGTTGGTGTTCATGTCCACCCAGGAATAGCCAAGATAGTTCAGAACCTGCGGCTGGTCGGGGAACAATTCCAGCGCCTTGCGGAAATTCGGCTCGGCCTTCGGCCACTCCTTCAGTCGCTCATAGGCGATGCCGCGCTGGTAGAAAATGTTCCAATCGGCGCGGGTCGGGGCCTTCAGCATCGCCACCGCCTTGTCATAGAGACCGGCCGCGGAGCGGAAATCCTCCTTCGAGGCATAGACGCCACCGAGCGCCTGATAGGCGCGCATGTCGTCGGGGCGCGCTTCGACGAGGGCCTTCAGATGGGCGATGGCCTCGTCATAGCGGTCGAGATCTGCAAGGTTGAGGCCGAGCTGCAGTTCCGACAGCGTCTTCAGCGGCGAACTGGCCGGGATGCGGCGATAGAAGGCGATGGCGCCCTCGCCGTCCTTCAACTGCTCGGAGACGGCGGCGAGTTGGACGAGGGCCGCGTCGCTGTCGGGCCTCAGTGCCAGGGCGTATTGCAGATAGAGGCGGACGAACGGCTCACCGCCGCCGCGATTGAGCGCGGTGGCGAGATCGAGCAGAATTTCCGAGGCGCCGTCGGACGGGCCGGCAACGAAGGGTTCGATCTTCTCGCCCTTGGTGATCCTGTCGCGAAGCGCCGATATCTCGACCTTGCCGGGTGCAAATGCCTCGGCCTGATCGAGCACGGACAGCGCCTTGTCCTTGTCACCCTTGCGGGCAAGGAAGGAGGCATAGGCCTGCGCGTTGCGCATCCAGGTTTCGGGCGCGGCGGCGCCGGTCGCGGTGTCCTGCAAGGTGGCGGCGTAGATCGCATCCGCCTTTTCGGGCAGGCCCGAGGCATCGGCGATCAGCCCGCGATGGAAGGATTTGAACAGGCCGAACCAGTCCGGGCCCTGCAGCTTGTCGATGGAGGCCATGGCCTCGCCGGGATCGCCGGCGCCCTGCTTGGCCCAGCCGGTCATGACACCGGAGATCAGCCGGTCGAGATCGGATTCGAGCGAAAGCTTGAGCCAGTATTCGGCCTTGGAAAAGTCCTTCTTGTGAAAGGAGCCGACGGCCAGCGCCAGGCGCGAGAACCGCTCGACGTCGGGAACCGTCTTGAGCTTGTCGGCATAGACCAGGGATTCTTCGAAGCGCCCCTGCGCGATCAGCGACAGCATCAGGCTTTGCTGCAACGAGGTGTCACCGGGAGCGAAGGCGAGCGCCTGCTTGTAGTAGGCGATGGCGCTGTCGAGATCATTGTCACCTTCGGCGACCCGCGCGGCAAGATAGGCCCCCGAGAACGACGTGATATTGACTGGCTCGGTGGTCTCTTTGGCATAGGCGGGCAGACCGGAGACCGCCATGCCCGTCACAATTGCCAGCCCTGTCAGCCAGCGCGCACATCCTTGCCGCATCATATTCCTTTCAGTCGAAGCCATACCCGCGTCAGCGGGATCGCCGTTGACTCGATCTTTTCCACGTTAAGCATGGCCTTTTTGGGGTGAGGCTTCAACCCGGCCCGAATTCACAATCGGGTAATGCTATCAAAAACAACGCGGAAAGGCGCCAAATTGCGACCGTCGACCGCGATTTGCCGGCCTGACGCGCTGCCGGCCTGTCCTGCTGCAGCATCGGCGCCGCGATGCCGTAAGCGATCCGTAAGCGGCGGGCGTCGATAGTTTCCGCAGCGGAATGATGCGTGGAACCGTGCAGATGGATGCCGTTGCTTCGCCCAGGAAGATGGCGATGCTGGAAATGCCGCAGGGCCAGCAGGCCTTCGCCATTGTCGATCGAATCTACGAAGCGTCGTTCGCGGCCGAGCTGTGGCCGGAGGTATTGGCGGCGGCAAGCGCGATCTCCCGCTCGGCAAACGGCGCGATCTTTGTAGTCAGCGATCATTCGCCGGTCCGCGCCATCACCGAAACGCATCTCCAGCCCTTGCTCGATGAGTTCATGAAGGGAGACACTTGGCGGTTTTCCGAGAGCGTGAAGCGCTTGTGCGCCGCGCTGCCAGCAAGCTTTGTGCGGGTCGATAATTTCATCACCTGCGAGGAGATCGAGCGCGATCCCGTTCGCAAAAGTGCCACCGCGTTTGGCATCGGGCCGCATCTATGCACAGCCATCCCCATGCCTGGCGGCGAGCTTGTCCTTTTTGTCTTCCAGCGCTGGCTGAAGGACGGGAGTTATGACCAGGCCGCAATCGATCTGTTGAACGGACTGCGTCCGCACCTCGCACGGGCCGGCCTCGTCGCCGGGCGCCTGGGTCTGGAACGGGCCAGGACCGCCGTGTCCATTCTGCGGGAAATCGGGCTGCCGGCCGCAATCATGAGTGGATCGGGCCGTGTGCTGACGGCCAATCCGCTTTTCGAAGGCATGGCGGACGTCTTCCTTCCCACAGCCCATGGCGGCATGGCGATTGCCGATCAAACTGCAAACGCGCTTTTCCAGCAGGCCATCGCGCAGAACCGGGATAACCGCGTCGTGCGGTCCATCCCGGTTGCGGCCATCAAGGGGCGGCCCGCGCTGGTCATTCAGCTGTTGCCGCTGCGCCGCGCCGCACACGATATTTTTTCGGGTGCAGATGTATTGGTTGTCGCAACCACGGTCGGTACCGGCGCCACTGTTCCGTCGCCCAATGTCCTTTCAGGCCTGTTCGACCTGACGCCGGCGGAAGCCCGGCTCGCCGTCGAGCTGGCCTCCGGCCATTCGGTGCAGGAGGCGGCCATGGAAATCGGCATCGCCGTCAAATCGGCCCGCACCTATCTCGAGCGAATCTTCCGGAAAACCGAAACCAGCCGTCAGAGCGAACTCGTGGCGCTGCTGAAGAGCGCGTGGTCATTTTCATGACCTCGACAGTTTGCCGGGCGCTGACCGTCACGGAGCCCTGCCCTGCTTGCTAACCATGCTACTGCGGAGCGAGCATGATTTCACCGCCGCAATTCCGGGAAGACCAAAACACGGGCCGGCGCCGTGCCGGCCAAATGTCGGCGATATCTTCAGTTCACCCGGCTGATGCAGAAATCGATGACGTCGAGCAGCGCCGATTTCTGCGGCGTCGCTTCGAGCGGCGCCAGCGCGTCGCGGGCGATCTCGCCGAAATGGCCGGCGCGCCCGATGGTGTCGGCGATAGCGCCGTGGCGGGTCATCAATCCGATTGCCTTTTCCAGCCCGGCGTCATCGGTGACATTGTCCTCGATGGCGCGCTTCCAGAAACTGCGTTCGGCCTTGGTGCCGCGCCGGTAGGCGAGGATCACCGGCAGCGTCACCTTGCCTTCGCGAAAGTCGTCGCCGACATTCTTGCCCAGATCCGTGCTGGTGCCGCCATAATCCAGCGCATCGTCGATCAGCTGGAAGGCAAGGCCGAGATTCATGCCATAGGAGCGCAGTGCAGCGCGATCGTTTCGCGTCGCCTGGGCGATGACCGGACCGACCTCGGCGGCGGCCGAGAACAGGGCAGCGGTCTTGGCCTTGATCACCGCGAAATGCTCATCCTCCGTGGTTTCGAGGTTCTTGGCGGCGGCGAGCTGCATCACCTCGCCCTCGGCGATGATCGAGGCGGCGCTGGACAGGATGTCGAGCGCTTCCAGCGAACCGACATCGACCATCATGCGAAACGCCTGGCCAAGCAGGAAATCGCCGACCAGCACGCTCGCCTGGTTGCCCCAGATCATGCGGGCGGTCTTCTTGCCGCGCCGCATGCCGCTCTCGTCGACGACATCGTCGTGGAGGAGCGTGGCGGTGTGCATGAACTCGACTGATGTGGCGAGCTTGACATGGCCCTCGCCGGAATAGCCGAACATCTGGGCTGAGGCGAGCGTCAGCATCGGCCTCAGCCGCTTGCCACCCGAAGAGATCAGGTGGTTGGCAATCTCCGGGATCATCTCGACGTCGGAACCGGCCTTCGACAGGATCAATTTGTTGACGCGCCCCATATCGGCCGAAGTCAGGTCGATGAGATCCTTAATGGAGGCGGCTTCCCGCTTCCCGTTTTCGATGTTGAGAACGACACCCACGACAAACTCCCGTCTTATGTCACGCGCACGACGGCACCCCGATACCGCAGCAGACTCTAGGGCGCTACCCACAGGCACGGCAAGAGGCGATTTGGCGCGGTCGAGGTGGCGACGGAAGCCACCCACGTTTACATAGACGCTGCAACCTGCGAGTTTCGTCCTATGATAGAGCTTATCCGCACCAACGACGCCGTGATCATCTCCTTTGTCGAATCGCTGATGCGCGATGCCGGCATCGGCTGTTTCGTCGCCGACCAGAACATGAGCGTGCTCGACGGTTCGATCGGCATCTTGCCCAGGCGCATCATGGTCGAAGCCGACCAGGCCGATGCGGCGCGGCGTATCCTGACGGATGCCGGCATCGCCAACGAGATGCGCCAGAAGTAATGTCCGCGGCGCGCGCCACTCTTGTCCAGGACACGCCGGCCCATACCGTCGATGCTTTCCATCGCGGGCGGTTCTGGCTGGTGCAGCCGAAACAGGCAGGCCATCGCGCCGGCATGGACGCCATGATGCTGGCGGCTGCCGTGCCGTCCTCCTTCGCCGGGCGCCTTGCCGATTTCGGCGCGGGTGCTGGCGCCGCAGGCCTGGCCGTGCTGTCGCGCTGTCCTGATGCCGAGGCCGTGCTCATCGAACGGTCTCCGGAAATGGCGGCCTTCGCCGCAACGACGCTTGCCCACCCCGGTAATGCGCATCTCAACGACCGCGCCTCGGTGCTCGCCGCCGACGTCGCGCTGTCGGGCCAGGCACGAGCCGCCACTGGGCTTGCCGACAATTCCTTCGATTTCGTCATCATGAACCCACCCTTCAACGCCGCCGAGGATCGCGCCACGCCCGACCCGCTCAGGAAGGCGGCGCATGTGATGGAGGACGGGCTGTTCGACAGCTGGATCCGAAGCGCGGCTGCCGTGGTCAGGCCGCGCGGCGGTCTTGCCGTGATTGCCAGGCCCGATCAGCTCGGCGCTATCCTCGATGCGATTTCGGGCCGCTTCGGCGACGCCGAGATGCTGGCCGTCCACCCCCGCCCCGAGGTAGCGGCGATCCGCATCGTCGTCAGGGCAATCCTCGGCGCACGCGGAAAACTGTCGATCCGCCCGCCGCTGATGCTGCACGCGCAATCTGGTGACGGCCCCACGGAGCGGACCGAGATGATCAACAACGGGATGGCTTCGCTGTTCGGCGACTGAGCCTTTTTAGCCGGCCGGGCGTCTCGGCATTGCCGTTGGCCGGCGAATCCCTACATGCCTTCAAGCCAATTTTGACCGGAGACCCCGTGAAACGCTTCCTGAACCGCCTGCTGCCGAAATCCTGGCGCTCCGACATCGTCACCATTCCCGTCATCCGGCTGCACGGCACCATCATGCCCGGCGGCGGCCCGTTCCGGCCGAGCCTGTCGCTGGCATCTACCGCTGGCCCTATTGAGAAGGCGTTTTCCTTCGACGCGCCCGCGGTCGCCATTTCGATCAATTCGCCGGGCGGCTCGCCGGTGCAGTCGCGGCTGATCTTCAGACGCATCCGCGACCTGGCGAGCGAGAAGAACAAAAAAGTCCTGGTCTTCGTCGAGGACGTGGCGGCGTCGGGCGGCTACATGATCGCGGTCGCGGGCGACGAGATCATTGCCGATCCGTCGTCTATCGTCGGTTCGATCGGCGTGGTGTCGGCCTCATTCGGCTTTCCCGAGCTGTTGAAGAAGATCGGCGTCGAGCGCCGCGTCCATACGGCCGGCCAGAACAAGGCGGTGCTCGATCCGTTCAAGCCAGAGAAGAAGGAAGATATCGAGCGGCTGAAGGCGCTGCAGGTCGAGGTCCACGAGACCTTCATCGACCTCGTCAAGGACCGGCGCGGGGCCAAGCTCAAGGACGACCCGGACCTGTTCACCGGACTGTTCTGGACAGGCAAGAAGGGACTGGAACTCGGCCTTGTCGATGCACTCGGCGATATGCGCAGCGTGCTGAGGGCCCGTTTCGGGCCAAAAACCCAGCTCAAGCTGATCACGGCGCCGCGCGGCCTGTTCGGCCGCTTCGGCTGGTTCGGCTCAAGCAGAGGCGGCTTTTCGGCGCCCGAGATCGCCGCTGCTGCCGCAAGCGGCGTGATCGATGCGGCGGAAGAGCGCGCACTATGGGCGCGCTTCGGGCTTTGAAAAACCGGCGAAAGCGTTTAACTTGAAAGTTTGACCGTCCGACCGGCGCCGCAGTCGGCCTTGCGAGGGAGGAGTTTGACATGCCACAGATCATTTTCTTCATCGCAGTCGGCCTGCTCGCCTATTTCGGCTATCGCTCCTTCGTCAGGGAAGCCGAGCGCGTGACGGCCAAGATACGGCGCACCGAAAAGCAGGCTAGCAACGGCACAATGGGCACGCTGGTCAGGGACCCGAAGACCGGCGAATACCGCCTGGCCAAGGACTGACATCATCCCCCTCGTGACTGAGACAGTGGCTTCCGGCAATAGGGTCCGGGCATTGCATGCGCATGCCAAGATAAATCTCGCGCTGCACGTCACCGGCAGGCGCGCCGACGGCTATCACATGATCGAGAGCCTGGCGGTGTTCACGCGCTTCGGCGACCGGGTTGACATCGAACTCGCCGACAGCGACGGGTTTTTCGTGTCGGGCCGATATGCCTACGCAGTCCCGCTCGACGACAGCAATCTGGTCGTGAAAGCGCGCGATGCGCTGCGAAAACAGGCTGGTCTGCGGCATACGCCGCCGGTCGCAATCAGGCTCGAAAAGAACCTGCCGGTTGCATCCGGCGTCGGCGGCGGGTCGAGCGACGCCGCAACGGCGCTGCGCGGGCTGGTTGAGACATGGAGACTTGACCTCGACGATGCCGACCTGGCGCGGGTCGGCCTCTCGCTGGGCGCCGACGTTCCGATGTGCCTTATGGCAAGGCCGCTGATCGCGCGCGGCGTCGGTGACGAATTGTCGGCCGTGCCGGGCTTTCCCGCACTCGGGCTGGTTCTCGTCAATCCCGGCACTGCCATCTCCACGGCCGAGGTGTTCAATGCGCTTTCCCATCGCGACAATGAGGGGCTGCCGCCGCTGCCGCGCAGCCTCGACTTCCACAGCATCCGTAATTGGCTGGAGATCACGCGCAACGACCTCGAGCCTGCGGCACGGGCGATCCAACCTGCCATCGGCAAGGCACTTTCGGTGCTCAACAAGGCCGGAGCGGGGTTCGCGCGAATGTCCGGTTCCGGTGCGACCTGTTTTGGGCTGTTCGAGACCGGCAATGTCGCCAAACGCGCGGCCGTCGATATCCGCAGCCGCCATCCCGACTGGTTCGTCGCCGCGACGCGAAGCATGACATCGGAGCTTGACGCATATGGCCAGGATTGACGAAAGCCGTTCCTTCATTCCCGTGCGCATCGCGGTGCTGACCGTTTCCGATACGCGCAGCCCTGCCGACGACAAATCCGGCCAGACGCTGGCCGACCGCATCGTCGAGGCCGGCCATATTCTCGCCGGCCGCGACATCGTCACCGACGATCGCGAGAAAATCCGCGACAAGGTTCAGAACTGGTCGAGGGACGAAGCGATCGATGTCGTCATCACCACCGGCGGCACCGGTTTTACCGGCCGCGACGTAACGCCGGAGGCGCTGGAGCCGATCTTCGAAAAGCGCATGGACGGCTTTTCCGAAGTGTTCCACCGCATTTCCTACGACAAGATCGGCACTTCGACGATCCAGAGCCGGGCGACTGGCGGCGTCGTCAACGCGACCTTCGTCTTCGTGCTGCCGGGTTCGCCCGGCGCCTGCAAGGACGCCTGGGACGGCATTTTGAAGCCGCAGCTCGACTACCGGCACATGCCCTGCAACTTCGTCGAGATCATGCCGCGCCTGGACGAGCATCTGCGGCGCGGCGGCACCAAGGCGAGTTAGACCAGGTTCTCAAAAGGCTGTTCGGGACCAGAACCAGCGCCGAAAATCACCGAATAACCGGCTCGCCGTGGAATCGCCGGCGCGAGGGCGGCGATACGCCGAAGCCGACTTCCATCATCAGCCGCGGCTTGCGCGTCGGCACGGTGCCCATGTGGAAGCCGAAGGGATCCTCGACGAAGCCCGATCCCGCCTCGCCGGTCAGCGTAATCGGACTCTGCGCGCCGTAGACATTCAGAACCTCTTCCGCGGGATGGCCGACGAGGAGCGTCAACTGGTGCTTGAGGGTGCGGCGGTTGTGGCTGCCGCGGACATAGACATGGGGGCCAGTCTCGGCATCGACCGGATTGAGATAGAAGAAGAATTTCAGCATCCGCCAATCGTCGAGATCGAAGTGGTACTTGCCAAGCGACGCCAGGTTCTTCTCGGCGTCGGAGGCGGAGCTCGTCGGAAAGCTCCACCAGACGCGCGTGGTGATCAGCTTCGCCTGGCTGCCGAGATAATGGGCGGCGATGTCGAGAAGCAGCGGATCGCGCTGTACGGTAAGCGCAGCGTTACAGTCGAGGATCCGCTCGAAAAAGTGGCCGCTGAGCAAGGGACGGCCGAAGCGCTTCTCGGCCTCTGCGTGCTTTGCCGGCAGGAACTCCAGCCGACGGTCGAAATTACCGAAGCAAGGCGTGCGCTGCGCGAAGCTGGCGATCTCCTCGTGAATCGACTGCGGCAGCGCAAGTCCGGAAAAGAGCCCGTCCGAGCGGAGCGCGCCGACCACCGCATCACGGTCGATGCCAGTGAACACCGTTTCCTGGACTTCTTGTGCCGGTCGAACCGGTTTTGCGCCACGCCAATGCAACCGCCGCGCCGGCATGGTACGCGCCAGCATGAACATCGGCAGCCATGCCGGGTTCTCGCGAAGGTCCGACAGATAGGTCGGAATCCGCACGGCAATGCGGCGCAGCAGGCTGCCGTTTCGAGCGATCGACTCGAGGCTTGCAGCACCGGATTTGTCAGGGGTCATAAGGATCCTCAGCTGTGAGGGCGGCGCCGACGAAACGTCGGCCGCTCAACGCTCAGGCGTTACCCAAACCCGTCCGCCCGCATCACAGGAACGGTAATCCCCGGTCAGGCTTTGTGCAATGCACAATAAAAGGATCGCCCGGAATCCTTCTGGCAAGCTTGACGGAGCATTAACGCTCGTTGAGTTCGCGACAGCGCGTGATTTGAGCGAGGTGGAGTAGTGAGGCCGCGCACAGCGGAGAAGGCCGCGACGAAGCGGTCAAACCCCGTCGAGGATGATGATCGTCGGCCGGTCGGGCAGGGTCTTCAGTGAGACCGTCAGCGACCGGCCGGAGAAGAATTCCACCGCGAAATCGTCGCCCATCCTACCTGTGAATTCGCTGATCGGGGTCGAATGGCGATGCATCGGCAGGATCATCGAGGAATAGAGCCGCGCGGTGATTTCAGTCATCCGGTCGAGCGACAGCGTCATGCCGCCGTCGATAGGCACCATAAGGATATCGAGCCGGCCGATGGCGCCGTAATGCGCATCCTCCAGCCGGTGGTGCAGATGGCCGAGATGGCCGATGCAGAGTCCAGCCACTTCGAAAATGAAGATGGAATTGCCGTCCTTGCCGAGATCGCCGCCATTGCGGATATCCGTCGGCACGTTGCGGATATAGACATCGTCGACGACAAGGGCGTGGCGCGCCGGACCGCCGTCCGGATTCCAGCCGCGCAGCACATATTCGATGGCGGGATCGACATGGTCCGAATAATGGGTGCGGTGGGCCTTGTTCATAGTCACGACGCGCGGCAGCGGGTCGGCGCCATAGACGCCAGAAAAGTCGGTGGCGATCCTGACGCCGGCGGGTGTCTCGATAACGTAGGTCGAATGGCCGGCATAGGTGATCGTAACGTCACCGTCGACGAAAGCCTGGGCCAGCCGAGACGGCTGCGCCTTTGGCGCCGTGAAGCTGGCATAGGTGGCTGACGGCAGCGCTTCAGCGATCGCAACGCATCTCGACGGCGGCTCGTCCCGGGCCGAAGCGGCGAACGGCCAGAAAGCCACAGTCAGCAGAACGGCGGCGGATAGGCGGAGCAAGGCTGTCTCCCGTGGCAGGATTGGCGCTCATGCCACGATAGCGCTAGCAATTGTGATGGCTATCATCGGGACAGTCACGTTTTCGCGAGCGCCGGAGGGCTGGTCGTCTGAACCTTTTGTCCCGACTTGCGCCACAAATCGCGTGGAATGGGACGTGCCACGGCCCTGCCGCCCCGATGATATCCTCTACTATCAGGGCGTCGGGCGGAAGACGCCGTTCTCGTCGCGCTTGAGCGGCGCGGTTTGCCGGGAAAGCGGCGCACCAGGCGCTTCGGTGACCGAGACGCCCTCCGTCCAGTCGGCGGGTGCAATCGCGATGTAACGCGCGTACCCGCCTGACCCGCCGAGCGGCTTGGCGAAGCCGATTGTGACCAACGCACCGGCCTCCGGCACCTTGTCGAGATTTGCGACGCCTTCTGCCTGGGTGAAATCGTTGTGAAGCAGCCAGTGTTCGCCTTCGAGATTGGGCGTGGTGTCAGTGTCGAGCGGCTCATGGCCATGAAACAGGATCTTCCGCTCCCGATGCAGGAATTTCAGTGCGTCCAAACTGACGCCCGGAAACGGTTTTTGGTTGAAGCGGGCGACATCGGACCATTTCTTGTACCAATCCGAACGCACGAAGACGACTGAACCTTCCGGTATGCGGCCGTGCCGCTTTTCCCACTCCTCGATGTCGGCGACCTGGAGGTGATAGCCTTCGTCAGTCCGCACCTTGCCGCTGATGTCGATGACGACGAGCGGCCGCACGGCATAGGTGGCCGGCAGGTCGCTGATCGTTGCGCCGAGCGGGTTCCAGTGGGAGGGCGGATCGAGCTGCGTGCCATATTGGTCCGTCGTCAACTCGTAGGCGCTCGCGACAAACCCGTGCTTGTCGTAAGTGAACTCTTCGCCGGCCTTGACGTAGCCATCGATGTCCTTCCCGGCGACAGCCGGCCTGAACCTGGCATTGGCGAAGCCCGGCCATACCGGCTGCACCGGCTCGAAGGCGTGGGTCAGATCGATGTACTTGGCCGATTTGAGCGTGTTCTCATAAACCGACCAAAGCGACGATTCCTGCGCCACCGCGATCGCCGGAACTGAGCAAGCGGCTGACAGCAAGGCGATACGAACGAATTTGGATATATTCATCGGTGATCTCCCCGAAATCTCGCCGAGTATCGCGAGTTTCCCGCAGGACGACAAGCATGTGCATTCCTCCCACGAATGTCGCGCCAATGCGGCCCCTCGCGGTGTTGCCAATGCCAGAGATAAGAATAACGAAAGACGTGGCCGACTTTGATTTCAGCCGGCAGCATTTTTTGCTGTCAGGCTCTTTGTCCCGTTGAGTTCCTCATTGAGATGGTCGAGACCCGGATCCATTTCGGAGGCTTCGACCGCGGCGATTTCGTCGGCGCCGAGTTCCGCTGTCAGCTCGACCCGCCGGTCGCGCTTCGACAGCCGGACAATCCTCGTAGGCCAGCAACACGGTGCGCGGGCGGCCATTCTTGGTGATGATGACCGGATCGCGCACGCGGCATCCTGATAAAGCGCCGAAGTTTTTCGAGACGGCGGCGGTGGTGACGGTGATGGTCATCGGCAAGGCTCCTTTGCTCCGGAATATACGGGCTTCAGGCAATACGCAGAGGTTGGCACCCCGATCCAAGCGCCACATCGCCCCACAACCTCGCAAACTGCGGTCTCGTAGAAGACGACCTCAGCGAATTGCCGCAGCAAACGACGCGACCGACCCTCGCCCGCTTGCCGGCAAAGAGACGACCGTCACTTCACCGGCGCCACCCAGATTTCGGCGTCGAGCCTCTTGGTCGCAAGGCCGCGGGCGATGGCCTCGGCGCTGCGGGCGTTTTTCGATAAGGCCGCGGCCTGACGCTTGCTGATCACCAGCCCTTCGGCCAGTGCCCGGTTTCCAGAAAACACCCGCGACAGGAACGGGACGCGGCTGCCGCGCGCCCGCGAGAATCGCGCCGGCATGGTTTGCCTGGCGGTGTGGGCGACGACCTCGTCGATCCAGCCCTCGCCCAAACGCGCGCCCGGCTCCAGCAGCAGCAGCCAGTCGCCCTTGGCCTGCCTGATGGCGGCAGCGATGCCGCCGCTCGCCACATAAAGGCAGCCGGCATGTTCGGCAACGCGGTGCGTCTGGTCGGTCGAGCCGGTGTCGCAAACGATGACGTCGCGCACCACGCCCTCGACCGCGCCGCCGATCAGCGAGGCGAGCGTGCGGGCGAGTCTTTCCTCGTCATTCAGGGTCTGGATGAGAACGCTGAGCATCGTTAGCCGAATAGCGGAAAGCCGGGCACAGCGCCAGTTTTTGCGTCGCCCCATAAAAATGTTCTTGCTTTGTTCCAACGGATAAAATAGGATTATTTTCATGAACAGAGCGATTCGACAGCCAGCCGACAGTCCCTGGGAGAGGGCGAAGATGGAACAGATCGTACGTGCCGACATTGCTGCCTTCGGGGCTGGAAGAGCCGAGATGGCCAATGCAATGATCGAGCAGAGCGGCGTCCGTATCCGTCCGGAGCGCAATCGCGGCCGGTCCGCCGGCATCAACCCGTCCGGCCGGTTCGAACCGGTCAGCAGGCATGTGTTCGACGATGGCTGGAATTCGCTTGAGGAGCTGCCGCCGTTCAAGACCGAGGTGCAGGTCGAGAAGCCGCGCACCATCGTCACCCGCAACGAATCGCCCGACATTTCCTTCGACCGCTCGATCAATCCGTATCGCGGCTGCGAACATGGCTGCGTCTATTGCTTCGCGCGGCCGACGCACAGCTTCATGGGCCTGTCGCCGGGACTGGATTTCGAATCGAAGCTGTTCGCCAAGCCGGATGCGGCGCGGCTGCTCGACAAGGAATTGTCGAAGGACGGCTACCAGCCGCGCACCATTGCCATCGGCACCAACACCGATCCCTATCAGCCGATCGAGAAGCAGTACCGGATCATGCGCGAGATCCTCGAAGTGCTGGAGGCGCGTGGCCACCCGGTCGGCATCGTCACCAAATCCGCGCTGGTGACGCGCGACATCGACATTCTGTCGCGCATGGCCGAACGCGGGCTGGCCAAGGTGGCGCTGTCGGTGACGACGCTCGACCGTATGCTGGCCAGAACGATGGAGCCGCGCGCGTCGACGCCGACCAAGCGGCTGGAGGCGATCAGGCAGCTTTCGGATGCCGGCATTCCGGCCTCGGTCATGGTCGCTCCGATCATCCCCGGCCTGACCGATCAGGAGATGGAACGAATCCTCGATTCGGCACGTGCGGCAGGAGCGCGCGAGGCCGGCTACGTCCTGCTGCGCCTGCCGCTGGAGGTCGCGCCGATCTTCAAGGATTGGCTGCTGCGTCATTATCCGGACCGCTACCGTCACGTCATGTCGCTGATCCGCTCGATGCGCGACGGCAAGGATTACGATTCGGAATGGGGCAAGCGCATGAAAGGCTCCGGCCCCTATGCCTGGCAGATCGGCCGGCGCTTCGAGATTGCCGCCAAACGGCTTGGCCTCAACGCCGAGCGGCGGTCGCTCAGGACCGACCAGTTCGTCGCCGCAGCCAAGGCAACCGAGCAACTGATGCTGCTTTGAAGACATCGTCTGCCGCCGACGCCGGCGGCAGATGAAAAAATCCCGTCCGGCCTGTCCTGTCCCCGGGCTTGCAGACGGTGCCCTCCGGTCCGGTGCCTCACCCGACCCGGAGGGGCTTGCGGAGAATCGGAGCCGATGCGAACCTCGCCGCAACATGGCTCGCGCGCGTTCTGATTCTCCGCTTCTCTTCGAAATCGTTGAGAGACCCGATTTCTCCTTCGAGACGAAGGCGATGGCCGAAGGCCTGTGGCCGGTGGCGGGAATGGACGAGGCCGGGCGCGGCCCACTGGCCGGGCCGGTCGTCGCGGCAGCGGTAGTCCTCGATCCCGCCAACATTCCCGACGGTCTCGACGATTCCAAGCGCCTCAGCCACCTGCAGCGCGAGGCGCTGTTCCTGAAAATCCTCGGCTCCGCTCTTGCCGTGTCGATGGCCTCGGTCAGCGCGGAAGGCATCGATGGCAGCAATATTCTCAAGGCCAGCCTCGAGGCGATGCGCCGCGCCTTGGTCGGGCTCTCGGTGCAGCCAAAGCTGGCCCTGGCCGACGGTCGCGACGTGCCGCCCGGACTGCCATGCGAAGGCAGAGCGCTGATCAAGGGCGACCAGCGCTCGCAGTCGATCGCCGCCGCCTCGATCGTCGCCAAGGTGATGCGCGACCGCATGATGTGCGGCTGCGGCAGTCATCACGCGGATTACGGTTTCGAGCTCCATATGGGCTACGCCACGGTCCGCCACCGCACATCGATCGAGGTGCATGGACCGGTGGCGCGGCTGCACCGCGCGTCCTTCGCACCGTTCCGGCTTGGCGGAACCGAAGTGCTCGACGAAGAGAGTTTTTCGGGTCTGGATTGACCGCTTTCTCCCCCTGAGGGGGAGATGGCCGGGAGGCCAGAGGGGGTAGCCGCGCGTGAAGCGCCGCGCCCCTCTTTCATTCGACATATTATCCGATAGGGCGCCGCGACGCCGAGGCGACCCCCTCTGTCGCCTTCGGCGACATCTCCCCCTCAACGGGGGGAGATTCTCTCCTTAATTCAGCCTGGACTTGACGTCCTGAAGCGAGGCCTGGAACAGGTCGGCGCCCGCCTTGGCGTCAATCTTGGCGGCGAGCAGCGTGCGGGCGGCTTCGACGGCGATATCGACGGCACTGGCGCGCACTTCGCCGATCGCCTCGCGCTCCGCCTGACCGATCTTCTGTTCGGCAAGCGCGGTGCGCCGGGTGACATAGTCCTCGGTCTTCTTGTGCGCCTCGGCAGCCAGCATGTCGGCCTCGCGCTTGGCGGCGGCGACGATGTCGGCGGCCTCCTGCTCGGCTTCCTTGCGCTTGCGCTGGTATTGGCCGAGCAGTTGCTGGGCCTCCTCGCGTAGCCGACGCGCTTCTTCAAGCTCGTTGCTGATCTTGTCGGCGCGGGCGTCGAGCGCCTTGGCGATCAGCTTAGGCACCTTGACGTAGACGGCAATGCCCAGAAAAATGACGAGGGCAACGGTGGCCCAAAGCGTCGCGAGTGATGTGGCGTCCATGATGCGCTCCTCACCGGGCCACGGATTTGACGGCTGCCGCGATCTCGGCCTTGCTGGCCTTGCCGCCGACAAGCGCCTCGACGATTGCCGAAGCCGTGTCCTCGGCGATCGTGCCGACTTCCTTCATGGCATTGGCCTTGATGGTCGAAATGCGAGCCTCGGCTTCGCCAAGCTTCTGGTCAAGCGCTGCCTCGACCTTCTTGCGGGCGGCCTCGGCTTCCGCCTTGGCGGCGTCGTTGGCCTGCTGGCCGATCGCATTGGCCTTGGTCTTGGCCTCCGCCAGTTCCTGCTCATAGGCGGCAACGGCGGCATCGGCCTCGCCCTTCAGCCTGGCGGCATGGTCGAGGTCCTGGGTGATGCGGTCGTTGCGGACATCGATGATGCCGCCAACACGCGGCATCACCACCTTCTTCAGGAACAGGTAGAACAGCCCGAAGGTGATCGCCAGCCACAGAAGCTGCGACGGGAATGTCGCCGGATCGAATGGCGGGAACACGCCGTGCGCCTCGGCAGGCACACCGGTGCCGGAATGCGTATCGCCTTCCGTGCCGGTATGGCCGCCTTCGACGGCGGGCGCGGACTCTTGCGCAAAGGCAGATGTCACGAACATCGACTATCCCCTGATGTCAGGCCTGCCGCCGATTTGCGGCCGGCCCTTCCAATTCCCAATGTTAGCCGAACAGGGGCTCAGCCGAACAGGGCCAAAAGCGCGATGAGCAGGGAGAAGATGCCCAGCGCTTCAGTCACGGCGAAGCCGAAGATCAGGCGGCCGAACTGGCCATCCGCGGCCGACGGGTTGCGCAGCGCGCCCGCCAGATAGCTGCCGAAGATGTTGCCAAGGCCAATACCGGCGCCACCCATGCCGAGGCATGCGATGCCGGCGCCGATGAACTTTGCTGCTTCTGCTTCCATGTGTTCAACTCCTTTGGATCTAAAAATTCCGTTGCGATTTCTATCCCGGCAGCAGGGCCGGAAACTCTTGGGTCAACTGGGTCAGTGCCCGGGATGCAGGGCGTCGTTCAGATACATGCAGGTCAGCACGGCAAAGACGTAGGCCTGCAGGAAGGCGACCAGCAGCTCCAGCGCCGTCAGCGCCACGGCCATCGCCAGCGGCAGGACCGATCCGGCAATGCCGAGCGTGCCAAGCGCGCTCAAGCTCACCACGAAGCCCGAAAACACCTTCAGCGTGATGTGGCCGGCCAGCATGTTGGCGAACAGACGAACCGAGAGGCTGACCGGGCGCGATACGAAGGAAATCACCTCGATCAGCACCACCAGCGGCAGCAGGTAAACCGGCACGCCATGCGGCACGAACAGTTTCAGGAAACCAAGGCCATGCTTCATGAAGCCGTAGACGACGACGGTTCCGATCACCAGCGCGGCAAGGCCGAAGGTGACGATGATATGGCTGGTGACGGTGAAGAAATATGGAAAAAGACCGAGCAGATTGGCAACGAGCACGAACATGAACAGCGAAAATACCAAGGGAAAGAACTTCATGCCTTGGGTTCCGGCTGCGTCCCTCAGCATGTTGCCGACGAATTCGTAGGCCATTTCCGAGACCGACTGAAGACGGCTGGGAACGAGGCTGCGGCTCGAGGTGCTGAGATAGAGGAACGCCGAGGCGACGGCGACGGTCGCGACCATGAAGAGCGCCGAATTGGTGAACGACAGGTCGTAGCCGCCGATCTCGATCGGAATCAGCTTGTTGATATGGAACTGGTGGATCGGATCGACCTTGTCAGCAGCCACTTTATATCCCCATCAAAGCCGCGCGCGGCTTTAGTGTCCTGTTCACTGCGCCGGCAAGCGGCGCCTCAAGTCATTCTTTCGGATCGCGGGCTTTGTCGCCCTGTCCGAATTCCGCCATAAGTCCCGCGGAGCGCAGGACATTGAGCACGCCGGCGCCAAAACCGAGCAGCAAAAAAACAATCAGACCCCATGGCGATGTCCCCGCCACACGGTCGATGATCCAGCCAAGACCAGCACCAACCACTATCCCGGCGATGAACTCGCTGGATAGCTTGAGCGCCTGGCCATATCCGGCCGCACTGCCCGCTTTCGCGTCGTCTTTCCCCTCGAGCCGGTCCGGCCGCCTTGTTGCAAGCGATGCTTCAAGGTCGCGCCGGCGGCGCTCAAGATCGTCGTCGCGGATGTCGGCTTGACGCTGTTTGCCGCGGCCGGTTTCTCCGGTTCCGTCTGGCCCATTCTTGTCGGCCATCGCAACCCCCTTGCCCGGTCAGATCGTCACCGTCCGTCCGCTCTTAAGTCGCCGGCAACATAGTTAGAGGGTCCCCGCCCGTCAAGCCACGGGCAGGACTTCATCGTCAAGTATTTTTCCCATGAAAATCAATAGCTTGCCAGGGTGCGACATCGTGCCCGCTACCGCCGCCGGCGTGTCGCGGCCGAATCCCTGCAGCGACGGGTCTTCGATCGGGCGCGCCCGGGGCCTTGCCGGAGCGCTCAGCTCCAGCCGCCGCCATAGGTGCGATAGAAAATGTGCAGGCCGATCCTGGTCATTTTTTTCATCGTCCGCGCCCAACCCGGGTTGACGTAGTTGGCGTAGTAATGCGTCGACGATCCGACTTCCGGGATGAAGATCTTGCCGGCAGTGACCGCCATGGCGATGTCCTGCGCGGTCTTGTAGTGGGCGGGACTCTGGATGCGCTTCTTCCTGCCGTCGCAAGCGAAGGAAAACTGGCAACGGTTGAACCATTTGTCATTTTGATAGACGACGCCGCAGATCGAGTTCGGATAGGCCGGATTGCGAACGCGATTGAGAATGACCTGGGCGACGGCGGCCTGGCCGCGCACCGATTCCCCGCGCGCCTCGAAATAGATGCCGTTGGCGAGGCAAGTCTGTTCCGCTTTGGAGAAGACGCTCGCCGGCAGCGGCGTTTGCATCCACGAATGATCGCCCTTGGCCACCGGCGGAATGAAGCGGCCATCGTTCGGCTGCTCGTCCTGGAGCAAGGCCTCGAAGGGCGAAGCCTGGGCATAGTCAGGCGCGGCCGCTGCGTAGGCGGTCGCCAGGACGTCGGGGCGGTCGTTGTTGACCAGCGCGGCCAGCATGGCCGGCACGCCGGGATCCGGCTTTTTGTCGACGCGCCTATGGAACGCGGCGGCAATCTGGATCTCCTTGCCTTTGATCTCGGGCTTGGCGAAAGCCATCTTCAGCCCGCTGTCCATGCTCGGGCGAAGCAGCGAGGAAGTGCGCTTAAACACCGAGCCGGCATTGAAGTTCTTCGGCGGCGCGACCGGCGAGACGATGATGATGCGGCCCTTCTTGTCGGCGCGCATGATGCGGTCCTCGTCGGGCGTCGTGCTGGCCACGCTACCCTTGCCGCGAAACGACACGGCGCCGATGCCGGGCAACCGGACGCCGGAACCCGAGATCGAGCCGGTGGTGTCGGAATCGAGGAAAGGCATTTCTGCGGCATGGACCGAGCCGGCGACGGATTTCTCGACATAGGCGTTCCAGCGGGCGTTCGGCGCCTTGAGGCCGGAAACCAGGCTCGTCATGTCCTGGTAGGCGATGACATCGGGAAAGCCGACCCAGATGCCAAGTCCAATGACCAGAGGAGACAGAAAGGAACGTCTTTTCTCACCGGCGAAAGCGACAAGCCGCTTCAAAACACGTCGATGCACGGAACTCTCCAGAAACGCAATGGACCCCACTGGAGAGGCACGATGATGCATTAACCTTGATGGGGCGTTAACGGAGGTCGACAGCGCCAATCATTTCAAAGGCTTTTGTTGGAAACGGCTCCAACGGTCCCGTTAACCACTCCGCAGAGCGCTGTTCAGAGATGGAGGAGCCTCCTCTATGCCACGAACATGCTTAACGGCGATGCCACGAACGTGCTTAACGGCCCGCCATCGGCGAGCGGTCTCTTGCTTCAATAAGGTTTTTCGGTGGCGTGCTGGTCCGGTCAGGGGACAATTCCCCGAGGGCCCCGGCGCAGCTGGATCTGGCGGGCACCGCAGCATTTCTTGAACTTCATACCTGAACCGCAGGGACATTGATCATTGCCGCCGCGTTGCAGCCGGCCGACTAGGGGCAGCAGCGCTGCGGAAGGCAGGAGCGATGCCGCAAGGGCAGCCAACTTGGCCGAGATTCCCGGCACGACGAGGCGACGACCGGATCTGAACCCTCGCCACGCACGTTCGGCCACATACTCCGCATCCACTTTGGGCAAGACATTGAAGAGCACCGTCTGATTGGCGCCTGACCTTGCGAGAAACTCCGTCGACACCGGGCCTGGTGCCACGCATGTGACCGTCACACCGGTTCGGCGCAATTCCTGGTGAAGCGCTTCTGAGAAGAAGCGCACGAAACCTTTGCTGGCGAAGTACAGAGCCATATAAGGTCCGGGAAGGAACCCGGCGACGGAACTGAGATTGAGCACCCCGCCCCGTCGGCGCGCCACCATTGCGGGCAGAAAATGGAGGGTCAGTTCTGTGAGGGAATGTATGTTGAGATCGATGATGCCGAGTTGACCATCAACGGGCAGCGCCGTCGTCGCCCCCCGCAGGCCATAGCCGGCGCTGTTGACCAGGACATCACAGACCAGGCCGTGTGCGGACAGAAAGCCCTCCAGGCGCGTTGGCGCATCGCCTGCCACGAGATCCAGCTCGAGCGTGAATACCTCGCCACCCGCCTCCCGAACCTCAGACGCCGCGGCGGCCAAACCCTCGGGCGAGCGGGCAACCAGCACAACCGCGCCGTGCTCCCGTGCAGCGACGCTCGCAATTGCCCGGCCAATTCCACCCGAGCCGCCAATCACGACGACGGCCGGCCGCAATCCACTGTGCGAAATCACGTCGCGTTCCTCTGTCTTGCAGGAGCGGAAACACCCTGACCGAGCAGCACCACTTCATTGGCGACAGTGCCATTCAAAATCTTTTCGAATCGCTCCAGTGCTCGTGCGACGTTCGCTCCATCCATCACCCGGTGATCGTAGTGGATGCGGACATTCACCGATCCGTCGTTGCCGATCGGACCGTAGTTCAGAAGCGTGGTCAATGGTGTCAGCGGGTTGAGTGATTCTGCACCGAGACCAGAATAGACGGACAGTTGGAAGGTACCGAAGTAATTTGCCCTTTGCCGGGCGATGTTCAACCCTAGCCACATAAGCAGCCACCTGACAGGCGCGGGCGCAGCTGCCATCCGCAAGGCACGCCGGAACTCCGGGACCTCGAGGATCGGCCGTGATCGAGCCGCGTGGATGGACCCCTCAAGTTCCGTGATGGAGTAGCGTTCCGGGCATTTGATGCAGCTCAGCAGAACGGCCGGCTCGCCATCATATTCGCGCTCGTGGGCAATCGAGGCCACGCTTGCCGGATACTCGTAAAGCTGCGGCCAGGGCAATTTGACATAGGCGCGCCGCAGCTCCGGCATCTCCAGGGCGAGAAGCGCATAGCCTTTCAGGAAGATCGCGGTCCACGAGGGCCTGGTCTGCTGCGCCATTCTAGCCCTTACGAGTGGGCCGAGATTCATCTGACGCTGCACCGCGACCCGTGGCACGCCGATCGAAAACCTCATCAGATCGCCAACAAGGCGCCGGGGCGCCGAAAGCTTGATGGCTCGACCTCGCATCAAACGACCTCTAATAAAGATAAGGGACTATTCGCTTGGTCCTTTCCATATAGGCACGGTATTGCGGGCCTAAAGTCTCAAGCATCATACGCTCTTCCTTGTCCACTCTCAGCAGGAAAAGGACGGCGAAACCAATCAAACCGGATATGCCCGCAACCCAGTTCGGCAGCAGAAAGAGCTGGCCGAGCCCCATAAGCAGGAACGAGGTGTACATCGGGTGACGGACCAAGGCGTATGGCCCGGCGCTGACCAGTTCGTGCCGTTCGCGAATCTCGAGCGTGATCGACCAGTTACGGCCAAGTTCCTTGTGGGACATGCGAAAAATCCACAGCGCGGAGCAGAAGATGATGGTTCCGAGCGCCACCGACCACACGCTGGCCGGATGGTCAGCCGCTGCGGGGATGCCGGTGGCGACATAGAAGCCAGGCAGGATCGCCAGGCCAAGGAGAGCCGATGCAAGCCCGACGGTGTCGGAACGCGAGCGGCCGCCAGCTACAATTCGCACGCGCCTTGCCCGGCGCTCGAAGGGATACCGGATCACATACCAGGCAACGAGGCCGATCACCCATATGATCTCGCCAAGCGAAGCTACAGAAATGGTCACTTCAGGTCACCGGAGCCTTTTCTCGATCTGGGACCACGATAAACCGTCGCAACGATGCCAGCGTCCGAATTGTCGACCGAAGACATTCAGAGCGCGCTGCTTTCGGAGTTGACCGGGCGAATGAGGCGAAAGCGGGTTTGCAGATCGCATTTCAACCCCCGTTCATCTCCCGAAGCTTGGTTATGAATTGTTGCGGCCGGAGCCAGGTACCGGGGGTCTTATACCCCATCGATCTGGCGATGTCCGCTACGAATGCGTTGCAGTTGTAGAGTGAGGCGTGCCAAAGCGGAGAGCTGGCCTGCAGCTTTCGTATGCTCGCGACGACTTTCCTATATTCGGCTTCCGTAAGTAAAACGCGCCAGCTTGCCGACCGGTAGGCATCTTCCAGGTCGCCGTCCGTCCACCCGGTCGTGGCTGGCACGGGCGCCACATGGCCGAGAACATAGACATTGGGATCATCGGACTTCGGAGCGAGCCCCGCGACTTCGGGGTTGACCATCCGTCCCGCCTGGTTCAATCGTCCAAAAATCACGTAGGAATGGCCGTAGGTAAGGGCGTACCGGGAGCGGAACTCGATGAAATGCCGTTGGGCCGCGCGCGCCGGCATCGCCGCGGTACTCAGTGCCCGTTCATTGGACACAAAAGTCGGCTGGGGTTTGTTGTCCTGCGACTGACATGACGCCGCGACAAGCGCGAGCAGGGCCACAATTGTTGAACGGCCACTTACAAGCGTCATCTCATCCAGAACTCCGAGGACCGCATACTTGCTGCCAGCCTATGCCCGTTAACCGCAGGTAGGCTGCGAATCCGGTGGCCCCTGCATATCGATAGGGAAGGGCCTGGCGGCCCTTCCCAAAATCTTCGAAAGCCGATGCTTACTTAATCACTGGCTCTTCTACGGCAACGGGTTCCGGCGGAGGAGCCTTCCCCTTTCCTTTACCGATCCCGTTCGCGCAGCCGCTCAGGCTGGTAACGGCGAGGGTAGCAACCATTACAATCAACATCCTGTTCATCAAGCAATCCTTTCCCCAGGGGCGGAACAGCCTATAGAATCGCCACAAATAAAAAATTACATGCAGCCCAACCAAGTTAGCTGCGATCTACACCAAAGCCTAGTGCAGAAATGACACAGTCGGCATTCGGTTGCAGCCGAAATCCTTGCGGTGACGTGCCGGCAGGGCTCGCCATGCAACGGAGATCAGGCCTGCCCACCATCAAACCACCACCACCGTCGTGCCCAAAGGAGTCCGTTCGTAGAGGTCGATGATGTCGTCATTTGTCAAACGGATGCACCCGTTCGATACCGCTGTGCCTATCGTCCATGGCTCGTTTGTACCATGTATCCGGAAGTAGGTGTCGCGCCCGTTGCGATAGAGATAAAGGGCACGCGCACCAAGCGGGTTGTTTGGTCCACCAGGGACCCCGCCTGCATATTTCACCAGGCGAGGCTTGCGCCTCATCATGTTTGTGGTGGGTGTCCACGACGGCCAGTCCGCCTTGCGGGCGACGGTCGCTGTACCCTTGAACGAAAGCCCCTGCTCGCCGACGCCGACGCCGTAGCGCGTCGCCCACCCGTCGCCCTCGACGGCATAGAGAAAACGTTGCGAAGTATCGACGACGATCGTTCCAGGCGGCTCGTTTCCGTCGTACCGCACTTGCTTCCGTCGGAAACGAGGATTGAGGCCATTCCTTGGTCCGAACGCGGATGAAATCGGCTCCGTCACCTGCTGTAACGTCGACGTACACCCGGAGAGCATCAGAGCCAGACTTCCCAGCACGAGCCCCCGGCGCGCAATGTTGTGTTCTTCCATTTCTACCTGCTAGGAAACTGGTCAATCTACCGCCCTTCCTCGTCTCTACCATTGCAAGGCCTGCGGGCCAAGTCTCGCTGTGGGGTGGCAAAATGAATCCACAGGATTGACGAGCGAATTGGAGCGAAACTTCTTGCGATAACCGTCCGCCTCTGTTCGGTTAGGCCACAATGGGCATAGGACAGAGACGATGAAGCCTGACTTCCATGGTAAAGTCGCGATTGTGACCGGCGCAGGCTCCGGAATAGGAGCGGCTGTGTCACGGCAACTCGCGCAAGAAGGAGCCGAAATTGTTGTCGCCGACCTTGATGCCGAGGCCGCGCGCTGCATGGCTGCCGAAATAAGCGCGCAAGGAGGCAGGGCCCACGATTTTGCGGTCGATGTCACGGATGCGGCAGCCGTCGAAAAGCTGATCGAGTTCACTGTCCAGAAATGCGGCGGACTGGATATGGCGGTAAACAATGCCGGCATCGACGGCGTTCGAAAAGCGACGGCAGACTATCCGCTCGACAACTGGCACATGCTGATGAACGTCAATCTGAATGGCGTTTTCTACAGCATGAAGTACGAAATCGCCGCCATGCTGGATCGAGGCGGAGGCGCCATCGTGAACATGTCCTCAATTCTCGGTTCCGTCGGCTTGCCGACTGCGTCCGCATACACGGCAGCGAAACACGGGGTCGTTGGGCTGACCAAGGTTGCTGCGATTGAATATGCGAGGATGGGCATCCGGATCAATGTCGTCGGCCCCGGCTGGATCGAAACGCCTCTTCTATCGGAGCAAGCGGAGGCATTAGCCAATACCAGGCGCATGGCAGCCCTTCAGCCGATGGGCCGGCGCGGCAAACCGGAAGAGGTAGCGGCTCTTGTGTGCTTCCTGTTGTCCGATCAGGCCAGCTTTATCACCGGGAGCTACCACCTGGTCGACGGAGCCTACACCGCCCATTAAAGCGCCGCTGCACGCGAGCCGGCTGCGGAGCGTAGCTGATGCCGGCGCCCACAAGACGCGGCGCTCAGCGGCGCTTCTTCGCCTTGCCGGCGAACGGATTTTCCGAGGTGCGCAAAGCGATGCGGATCGGCACGCCGGGCATGTCGAAGGCTTCGCGCAGGCTGTTGGAGAGGTAGCGGACATAGGATTGCGGCATCGCGTCCGGCCGTGAGCAGGACACGACGAAGCCCGGCGGGCGCGTCTTGGCCTGGGTGACATATTTGATCTTCAGCCGGCGACCGGCGACGGCAGGCGGCGGATGATGCGCCAGGATGCCTTCCAGCCAGCGGTTGAGCTTGCCGGTCGAGACGCGGCTGTTCCACACTCTGTGCGTCCTGATGACGGCATCCATCAGCTTGTCGAGGCCGCGCCCGGTCTCGGCCGAGACCGGCACCGCCTGCATGCCGCGCGCCTGCGGCAACAGCCGCTCGGTCTTCTCGCGCAGTTCCGCCAGGAGTTCCTGGGGATGGTCGATCATATCCCATTTGTTGAAGGCGATCACCGGCGCGCGGCCCTCGCGGATGATCAGGTCGGCGATCTGCAGATCCTGCTTCTCGAAGGGGATTGTGGCGTCGAGCACGATGATGACGATCTCGGCAAAGCGGATGGCGCGCAGGCCGTCCTGCACCGACATGACTTCCAGCTTTTCGTGGATCCGGGCCTTGCGGCGCATGCCGGCGGTGTCGAACAGTTTGAGACGGCGGCCATGCCAGTCCCAGTCGACGGAGATGGAATCGCGGGTGATGCCGGCTTCCGGCCCGGTCAGGAGCCGCTCCTCGCCGATCAGCGCATTGATCAGCGTCGACTTGCCGGCGTTCGGACGGCCGACGACGGCGATGCGCATCGGTTTGGTATCGTCATAGCTCGGCTCGGCATCCGGATCGGTGATGTCCTCGCCGATCAGCACCTCGCTGGCCGCGGCCTCCTCGTCGGCATCCTCTTCTTCGCCGAAGGCGCGCGCCTCGCCCATTGCTGATATCACCGCATCGCGCAAATCGGGCAGGCCCTGGCCGTGTTCGGCCGAGACCGGGATCGGCTCGCCAAGGCCGAGTTCCCAGGCCTCCAGCATGCCGCCCTGGGCGCCGCGCGCCTCGGCCTTGTTGGCGACGACGACAACCGGCTTGCCGGACTTGCGCACGATCTCGGCGAAGGTCTTGTCGTCAGGCATCAGCCCTGACTTGGCATCGATGGTGAAAAAGATCAGGTCGGCTTCGCGGATGGCGATCTCGGTCTGGGCGCGCATGCGGCCCGGCAGCGTCGAAGCAGCGGCATCTTCGAAGCCGGCAGTGTCGATGACGTCGAAATGCAGATCGTAGAGTTTGGCGGCATGGACGCGACGATCGCGGGTGACGCCGGGCGTATCATCGACAAGCGCCAGCTTCCTTCCCACCAGACGATTGAAAAGAGTCGATTTGCCGACGTTAGGCCGGCCAATGATGGCGACTTTGAACGTCATCTGTCACGACACGCCGCCCGACCCACGGATCAGCTCCGACATCAACGTCGCTCGCTCGCGCGCGTTGCGCGGGGCGCTGTCATCCGAGGCGATCTGGTCGAACAGTTTCAGTGCATCCGTCGCCTTGCCTTCCTTCCAGGCGGCAAGGCCGAGCGCCTCGCGCGCGGTATGGCGCAGCGGATTGGTATCGGCGGTGAGCGTCTCGACGCGGCTGGAGACATCGGCGAACGAACCGTGGTCGACGAGTAGCAGCGCTGCCCTGAGGCGCGCCACATCGCGAAGGCCTGATGGAATGTCCGTATCGGCGGCGACCTCGTCGAAGTCCTTGACGGCGGCGGCGACGTCGCCCTTATCCGCCTTGACGGTTGCCGCCCGCATGCGGGCGAGCAGCGGATAGGCGCCGTAGCCATCCTTTTCCAGCGCATCGAGGGCCGCCAGCGCTTCGTCGCTCTTGCCTTCATTGGCGAGCTTCAGCGCCTGCGAGAAGGCGTCGCCCGAGCGATTGGCGCGGGTCTCGTCCCAATAGCGATAGCCGACGAAGGCGGCAGTGCCGACCACCACCAGCACCGCGAGCGCAAGCAAGGCGGGACCAAAACGGTCCCACAGCGCATGCGCCTGATCGCGACGCATTTCTTCGTTGACTTCGCGGATAAAGCTGTCGTCCGACATCTCAAAACCATCCTGCCCGCCTCAGGGCGGTTTAGAGCGACGTGCGTCCATGGAAAGTACGCTCTAACACTTTGAATTTGCGCATCGTGTTTCCTGAAAAAAATCAATTCTGCACTTCAGGCCGATGCGGTAGCCCGCGTTTTAGCGAAATTTCGCCGGCATGGAAGGGGTTCGACCGGAAAATCGGCTAATCGCCGATGGCGATGTAAAAGGATGGCTGAAAAGGGCGACCGCACGCACGCCACATTTCGCCGATAGCCGGTGCGCGAACCCTCCTCGACAGATCCAGACACTGATGCCTCGTTTGTCCCGCGCTGTTGCGTTTTCGATCGCGTCGCTTGCTGCGGGGGGCGCTGCTGTCGCTGACCCGCCAGCGCCGGCAAAGCCAAAGCAGGCCGTCCTCATCTCGTTCGACAGCGCCCGCGATATTTTGCAATGGAAGCGCAGCCGGGCGCTGGCCCAGCGCACCGGCGCCCATTTCACCTACTTCGTGTCCTGCGTCTTCCTGCTCTCGCCGGAGACGCGCAAGCAATACACGGCGCCCGGCAAGACACCAGGCAAATCCAATATCGGCTTCGCCGCCTCGAAACAGGAAATCGCTGACCGGCTCGAGCAGATAAACCTTGCCGCCACGGAAGGCCATGACATCGGCAGTCACGCTTGCGGCCATTTCGATGGCAAGGACTGGAACAAGGCCGATTGGCTGAGCGAGTTCGGTTCGTTCAAGCGCATTCTCGAAAATGCCTATTCGATTAACGCTATTACCTCCGAACCCGCAGGCTGGCGCGAAATTGCACGTAAGGCGGTTGGCTTTCGCGCACCCTATCTGTCGGCAAACAAGGCGCTCTACGAGTCGCTGCCAAAGGCGGGCTATTGGTTCGACGCGAGCGGTGTGTCGCGCGGCCCTGCCCGGCCACCGACCAGCGACGGCATCACGCGCTTCTCACTGCCGCAGATTCCGGAAGGTCCTGACACAAGGCGGGTGATCGCGATGGACTACAATCTCTATGTCAGGCATTCCGGCGGCTTCGAGCGGCCAAGCCAGGCGGACGAATTCGCCAACCGGACCCATGACGCCTTTCGCGCCGCCTTCGACGCGCAATATCAGGGCAAACGCATTCCGCTGGAACTCGGCTTCCATTTCACACTGATGAATGACGGCGCCTACTGGAAGGCGCTGGAGCGCTTTGCCGGCGAGGTCCGCACCAGGCCCGACGTCGAGTGCATCAGCTATCGCGACTATGTTTCGCGCCAACGCGCCGGGGAAAAGCAGGCGTCGGTGGGCGGCTGAGCCGAAAGCGCTCGCCGCCCCGTCACTCTCAACTTACCGGCTGATCCTCAGGGCGCAAGCCGGCTCGCTCTCGCTCCAGATAGGCCTGGTCGATTTCCGGCAGCGGCGCCCCTTCAAGTGTCGCCTCGAAGGCGCGCAGGCGCTTGTAGATGGATATCAGCTCGACGATGGTCGGCCAGGAATTCACGAGATATTGGAACGAAGTGGCGACTTGTGAAAAGGCGGTGACAATTTGCTGGAAAACGCCAAATGTTATCTTGCCTATTGCCAAGGTCGGAACAAGAATAAGCGTGGCGAATACGTTGTCGACTTGAAGGTATAGATAGCGGACCATGTCGAAATAGACATAGTGCGCATAGAGAGTGAAATAGTTCTTGCGAACATTTCTGAAAAGCTCGGCCAGAGTTGGTGGCTGCGCTCGTGCCGTGTCGTCCTCGCCGAGGACAAGTTCCTTGCGCAGCGCGGCTTCAACCCGCTGATTGCGAAATTCCAACCCGGGCAGCCTGACGCCGACGACTGCTAACAAGCCGGTGCCAAACAGCGACCAGGCGATCGCCGCAATGACCAGTGGATAAGGGATTGCTCCGACGATTGGGAGCGTTGAGACATGGAGAGAAAGGGAGGCCAGCAAGGGCAGGAATGCAATCAGGGTCATGATGGAGTCGATAAAGTTCACTCCGAGCCCCTGCATTGTGCCGGAGAAGCGCATCGTGTCGTCCTGAACGCGCTGCGACGCCCCTTCGATATGGCGCAGCCGCGGCCAGTAAGCGGTAAAATAATCGTTCATCGCGGTGCGCCAGCGAAACACATAGTGCCTGACGAAAAAGACGTTCAGGACGGCAATGCTCATATAGACCAGCGCCAAGGACAGAAACTGCCATACTCCGTAGTACAGCTCGGCAGGGGTAACGGAGCCCGGCGTGGTCAGCGCCTTCTGCACCATGTCGTAAAACATGCCGCGCCAGTCATTGAGCGCCACGCTGATCTGCACGATGAAATTCGTGACGAAAATAATCAAACCAGAGCCAAGGATCGACCAGTTTTGCCAGCGATGCGGGGAATACAGCGCCCAGAAAAGGTAGAATACGCCCATACCGGCGAAGAAATATCCGTAAAACCAGAGGAAACCCGGCGTCAGGAATCTTATCGGGCTGATGACTGGTGCTGCCTGCGGGTCGACCGGCGGCATGCCGAGCATCGTGCCAAGGTGCTCGCCGCCGAAAAACCACAGGAGGACGAGCAGAAGGCTCCAGGCGACGGCCGAAGTGAAAAACAACTTCGGCTGCGGGAAGAAGGATACGAACACTGTTAGGAAATCCTCGGTCGATGCGCAAATCAGCGGCGTTGCTGTTCAGCGGGCATAAGGTCACACATCGATCGGAATGAAAATGCCGGTGCGTGATGCCCGGCACCGAGCAAGACCACAATCATGGCGATTTTGGCGCAGCCGACCAGATGACCGCGCCAGAGACCAGCAGCACGGCGGCGGCCACGATCGATGCGAGGAAGAAGTCGCCGGAGGCTTGCGCAAGCAAGCCGGCGACGATCGGACCGATGATCTGGCCGAGGCCGAAGGACGCCGTCATCAACGCCAGGATTCGGCGTGGCGCTTGCGGGGCAAGCTGCCTTCCGCTCTGCAAGCCGAGCGCGGTGATGGCGATGAAGGTGCCGCCAAGCAGAAACCCGCCGAGCAGCGGCCCAATGTGTCCGCCCATAGTGACGCTCGCGCTGACCCCGACCACCTCGACGAGGCACCCCCAGGCATAGGCCCGGTAGAGCCCGATCTTTGCCGCGATCTTCTGCCAAAGCCAGACCGATGGAATCCCGGCAAGGCCGGTGACCATCCACACCACGGCCTCGAAGACGCGGCCGCCACCGCCCTGACGGACGATGGCGACCAGGAACGTCGCCGTCACGATATAGCCGAAGCCGAACAGCCCGTAGGCGACTATGACCTTCACCAGTGACCGGCCCTTTGGTAGCGCCGGTTCGCGGCTATCAGCGCCGTTGGCGGTCGCAGTGCTGCCGAGCAGCAGCATCACGACGGCAATGGCGCAGGCCGAGATCGCGGCGGACCAGAGCCAGCCCGCCGGCCAGCCGGCCTGTTCGGTGACGAGTATTGCCATCAGCGCCGAGGACGCCGCTATGCCAAGGCCGACGCCGCCGAAATGCAGCGCCTGCAGGTCGTTTCGGCCGGCCGCGGCGAGATGGCCGAAAACGATGCTGGACATGAACACCAGGACGAAGGCGCTGCCCACACCGGCAAGAAAGCGGATGACGAGAAAGGCCGCCATCGTGTCGGCCAGGCCCATCAGCCCGGTGAGGACCGCGGTGGCGGCAAGACCGGCCAGCATCAGCAGGCGCTCGCGACCGTGCGCCCAGCCGCCGACGGCTGCGAGCGCGCCAACGAGGTAGCCGAGATAGTTGGCGGACGCGATCCAGCCGGCATCGGCCGGCGTCAGGCCAAGTTCCTCCATCATGCCGGGCAGGATCGGCGTGTAGACGAAGCGGCCGATGCCCATGGCGACGGCCAGGGCAATCATGCCGGCGAAGGCGAGGCGCAAAGGGGACGGCGAAGCGGCTTTCATTGCGGTGCACAATAGGTGCACGAGCGGGTGAAACAATCCGCTTCTTGTTGGGCCAGAACGGGTTGCAGCGGCGGACGAGCAGCTTCCAGCCGACCAATATCCGACGTTTGCGATTGGCCCGCAGAATAACATGGCTTCGTCATGACGAAGAGAGGGATGGTTCAGCCAATCTCCAAGGTTTGCGATTTGTCCCTGAAAGGAACTGAGCCCGCTCCCACCTTTGCTCGCATCTTCAGCCGCAGCCGACCTGCCCGGTGCCGGTCTCATAGGCAGTGCGCCGGGCCGTCAGCCGGAACGGCACGTCGGCGAGTTCGCGCTCCGACATGGTGTCCAGCACAGGATGCGACAGCGGATCGGTGGCCCATCGGGTGGCTTCGCTTTCTTGCGGCCGGCTTTGCCGCGCGCCGGCAGCGGAAAAGACCCCGAGCAGTGACAAAATCTTCATCGTATTCCTCCTCCACAGGTCTGCTTGTTCCTTAAAATTTGCCGTTCCTCCCCGCATTTCAATTGAGATTTCAACCGTTCTGGTTTAGAAAAACTGTATGGCCATGCTCAACCGCGTCCACCTCAACGGCCTGCGCGCCGTGGAAACCGTCGCCCGCCTGGGATCGCTTTCGGCTGCGGCGAGCGAACTCAACGTGTCCGCCAGCGCCGTCAGCCAGCAGGTCAAGCGGACGGAAGCGCAACTTGGCCAGGCGCTGTTCGAACGAGCGGCAAGCGGTCTGGTGCCAACCGAATTCGGCACCGTCTTCACCGCCCGGCTCGGGGCAGGTTTCCGCGAGCTCGCCCAAGCCGTGGCGCTCGCCGACGAGGCCTCCGAATGCACGCTGGTGGTTTCGGTTGCGCCGGCCTTTGCCTCGAAGTGGCTGCTGCCTCGACTATCACGTCACTTCGCCCGGCATCCGAATGTGCTTTTGCGCATCGACGCCTCGGTGCGGATTGCCGATCTCGATCGCTCGGACATCGACATCGCCATCCGGCTTGGCGACGGCAAATGGCCGGGCGTGCGCGCGCGACTGCTACTGGCGCAGGAAGTCTTCCCGGTCTGCGCCCCGGTGATCGCCGACAAACTGAAATCGATCGATGATCTCGCCCTGACCTGCGCGATCACCGACGAAAAAGCGATGATCAGCTGGGAAAGCTGGTTCGAGGCGGCCGGGGTGAAGCCGGTCAGCTTCCTCAAGGGCGCGCGCTTCACCGACCCGATGCTGTGCCTGGAATCGGCGATCGCCGGCCACGGCGTCATGCTCGGCTGGCAATTGCTGACGGCTGATGCTCTCGCCGACGGCCGGCTGGTCGCGCCGTTCGGCGTCCGCGCCGAGAGCGGGCTGGGCTACTGGCTGGTGACCTCGGCCAGCAAGAGCGAGAGCCGCAAGGTGCGCGATTTCAAGATGTGGATCCGCGAGGAGATCGAGGCGACGATGGCGCAGTTCGGCGCGCTCGCCGGCGCGGCCTGAGCAGGCCCGGTTGATCACGGTGGAAAGACCGATGGCACCGGTCTATGTAAGAACCAGGCTCCCACATCGCGACAGGCAGGATCATGACCACACATTCGCGCGGCGTTTCCGCAACGATCGACCCGGTGAAGCTCGACAGGCTGGCAGAAGTCGCCATCAAGGTCGGGCTGCAATTGCAACCGGGGCAGGACCTGGTGCTGACATCATCGATCGCAGCGCTGCCTTTGACGCGGCGGATCGTCGAGCACGCCTACAAGGCCGGCGCCGGCCTGGTGACGCCGATCTTCAACGACGACGAGATGACGCTGGCACGCTTCCGCTACGGCGCCGATGCCGGCTTCGACCACGCCGCCGGCTGGCTTTACGAGGGCATGGCCAAGGCCTTCGCCAACAATGCGGCGCGGCTGGCCGTGCGCGGCGAGGATCCGTCGCTGCTGTCGGCGCAGGATCCGGCGAAAGTGGCGCGCGCCAACAAGGCGAACTCGATCGCCTACCAGCCGGCGCTGGAAAAGATCACCGGCTTCGACATCAACTGGAACATCGTCGCCTACCCCGACCTGGCCTGGGCCAGGCAGGTGTTTCCGGGCGATAGCGACGACGTCGCGGTGGCGAAGCTCGCCGACGCGATCTTTGCCGCCTCACGGGTCGATGTCGACGACCCGATCGGCAACTGGAAGGCACACAATGCGGCTCTTCGCAGCCGCACCGAATGGCTGAACGGCCATAATTTCCATGCGCTGCATTTCACCGGACCCGGCACCGACCTGACCGTCGGTCTGGCCGACGGCCATGAATGGATGGGCGGCGCCTCGACCGCCAGGAACGGCATCACCTGCAACCCGAACATCCCGACCGAGGAGGTTTTCACCACGCCGCATGCAAGACGCGTCGAAGGCCATGTTACGAGCACCAAGCCGCTGTCGTATCAGGGCACGCTGATCGACGGCATTGCGGTGCGTTTCGAGCAGGGCCGCATCGTCGAGGCCAAGGCCAGCCGCGGCGAGGATGTGCTGAAGAAAGTGCTCGACACCGATGAAGGCTCGCGCCGGCTCGGCGAGGTCGCCCTGGTGCCGCATTCCTCGCCGATCGCGGCGAGCGGCCTGCTGTTCTTCAACACGCTGTTCGACGAGAATGCCGCCTGCCACATCGCACTCGGCCAATGCTATTCGAAATGCTTTGTCGACGGTGCCTCGCTCACTCCCGACGAGATCGCGGCGCGCGGCGGCAACAAGAGCTTCATCCATATCGACTGGATGATCGGTTCGGACAAGATCGACATCGACGGCGTCGGCAAGGACGGCGGTCGCGTGCCGGTGATGCGCAAGGGCGAGTGGGCGTAGGGGGCGAGTGCGCGTAAGGGCGAGTGGGCCTAAACAGCCGCCAGCAAGACGACATGGCGGCCAACCCCGGAGTTGGCAATGAAACTCGATATCAGGGTCAAACGCATCTACGACCCGCCCTCGCCGGGCGATGGGCAGCGGGTGCTCATAGACCGGGTATGGCCGCGCGGCGTCCGCAAGTAAGACGCCGCGCTGACGCTATGGCTGAAGACCATCGCGCCAAGCGATGAATTGCGCAAATGGTTCGGCCACGAGCCGACGCGCTGGATGGAATTCCAGCAGCGCTATCGCGGCGAGCTCGACCGGAACAGCGAGGCGGTCGGCCAGTTGCGCGCCCTGCTCGACAACGGCCGGGTGACGTTGCTCTACGGCGCCCAGGACGAGTTGCACAACAACGCGGTGGCTTTGGCTGATTATCTCAGCCTGAAGGGCTGAGGCAGCGCTCTGCCGACGCGGTCATCGCTAGCTCAGGCGACACGCAGTTCCGTGGCCGCATCGAAGAGGTGCACCTTGCCCGGCAGCACCGAAAGATTGATCGCGGCGCCGGCGCTGCGGCGCTCGTCACGCGGCACCACGGCGACGGCATCGTATCCGGCCACGCGCAAATGAATCTGGACATCGGCGCCGGTCGTTTCGGACAGCACGACCTCGCCCACGATCTCACCCGTATCCGAAATGCCGAGATCGTGTGGCCGGACGCCCATGATGACCTTTTGGCCTGGTGTTGCCTTGATCTGCGGCGACAGGCCGATCGACACGCCTTCGGCGACGAAGCGAGGACTGCCGCCTGCGGTCTCGACAGCGCCGGCGATGAAGTTCATCGACGGCGAGCCGATGAAATCAGCGACATATTTCGAGTTCGGGCGCTCGTAGACCTCGTCGGGCGTGCCGATCTGCATGATCCTGCCGGCGTGCATCAGCACGATCTTGTCGGCCATCGTCATCGCCTCGATCTGGTCGTGGGTGACGTAGATCGTTGTTGTGCCGAGACGATTGTGGAGTTGACGGATTTCCACGCGCATATGCGTGCGCAGCTTGGCGTCGAGATTGGAGAGCGGCTCGTCGAAAAGGAAGACGGCGGCATTGCGCACCATGGCGCGGCCCATGGCGACGCGCTGGCGCTGGCCACCCGACAGTTCCTTGGGATAGCGCCCGAGATAGGGCGTGAGATTCAGGATTTCCGCCGCCCATTCGACCTTCTTCCTGATCTCCGCCTTTGGCACTTTCGCCACTTCCAGGCTGAAGCCGATATTGTCGAACACCTTCATTGTCGGATAGAGCGCGTAATTCTGGAACACCATCGCGATGTCGCGATCGCGCGGGTGAACGTCGTTGACCCGCCTGTCGCCGATCAAAAGATCGCCGCTGGTCACCCGCTCGAGCCCGGCCGTCATGCGCAGGAGCGTGGTCTTGCCGCAGCCCGACGGCCCAAGAAGCACGACGAATTCGCGGTCGGCAATGCCGAAGGAGATGTCTTTCATCACCTCGACATTGCCGAAATTCTTGGCGATGTTCTTATATTCTACGGTGGCCATTCTTTGTCTCCAGACGCCCGGGTCAGGGTCGTCAGTATTTCTGCCTGGTCGGTGTGATGACGATTTCCTGCACGAGAGCGTTTTGTGGCAGCTGGTAGGCGTGCAGCATGAGGTCAGCGACGTGCTCCGGGCCGATGCCGCCGCCGATCTTGAGCTTGTTGGCCTTGTAGTTGGCGAGTGTCTGCGGATCGAGGACGCCGCTCAGAACCTCGGTTTCGATCACGCCGGGCGAAAGCACGATGACGCGGACGTCGTAGTCGGAAAGATAGTCGCGCAGCGATTCCGACACGGCGTGAACGAAGAATTTCGTCCCGCAGTAAACCGTATGATCCGGATAGATTTTTCGGCCGGCGATCGAACTCATCATGAACAGCGTTCCATGACGGCGCTCCATCATGCCCGACATCACGGCGTGGACCGAATTCAGCACGCCTTTGGTGTTGATGTCGATCATCTCGTCCCATTCCTCGGGCGGCTGGCGGCCTATGTCGGCAAGCCGCGCAATGCCGGCATTGGCAAACAGCATGTCGACCGGTCCGTATTCGGCTTCCGCCTCCTTCACGGCAGCCGCGATCGCGGCGCGGTCGCGGACATCGACCTGCCGAGCCATGCTGTCGGGCAGGTTCAGCGCCTCCATGCGCTCCAGACGGCGGGCCATCATCAGAACAGGGTGGCCGGCGCGGGAAAACGCCTTGGCGACCGCCTCGCCGATACCAGAACTGGCTCCTGTCACTGCTACGAGCTGTTTTCCAGCCATGGCTTTCCTCAGTCGAAATTGTCGATACCCGGGCGGGGGGGGGGGGGGGGGGCCCCCCCGGGGGGGGCCCCCCCCCCCGGGGCGCGCAAGGGCCCCCCGGGGTTTGTGGGGGGGGGGGCCAGCAGGGCCCCCCCCCCCCCGCGCGCGGCGCCGCGGGGGGGCGCCCCCCCCCCCCCCCCCCCCCCCCACCCCCCCCCCCCCCCCCCCGGCCGCCCCCCCCCCCCCCCCCCCCCCCCCCCCCCGGGGGGAAGACTCAGCCCTTGGCGACGAGATCGTCGACCTGGGTTTTCAGGGCGTCGAGCGACTCCTTGGCCGAGCCCGACTGGCCGGCGAAGTATTTGCCCAGCGCAACCGGGATCATGTCGCTCGAGAGCTCTGCCCATGCCGGCAGGTCGGGCTCGGATCCCATGTAGTTGGCGATGGTGTCGCGCACGACCGGCAAGTGGCGAGTCGTGCCGGCGCCGACACGCGCATTGGCCAGCACGCGCGGATCGTCATAGACGCTGGTGCGCGTTGGCCCGGTACCGCCGCCAAGAACGGTTATCAGCGCCTGGGTATCGGCTGAGGTCGCCCACTGCATGAAAATCCAGGCGGCGTCCGGGCTCTTCGAGTATTTCGACACTGCGAGCGAAGAACCGCCCTGGTGACCAACGCCCGGAATTTCGCCGAATCCGGTCTGCTCGACGGTGCGCAGCGTCGCGGCAGGTTTCGGCGGAACCATCGCTTCCATCAGGCCGGAGACCTTGGAGGCCTTGGGATCGTCGAAGAACGGGAAGAATTCGCCCCAGGACAGCATCGAGGCGGCGACACCCTGGCCGACCGACTGGCCCTCGCCATCCCATGTCCAGCCGTCGACGCCGGGCGGCATCGTCGCCTTGAGCTTGTCCCAGTAGGCCATGGCGGCCAAGCCGGCGTCGTCATTGCCGGTGAACTTGCCGTCGGGGCCGAAAATCGAACCGCCATGGCCCCAAAGCCACGCCGTCCAATCGCATTCGAGGCTGTAATGGCCCGATTTCATCTGGCCGCTGGTGCCGTACATGTTCGGGCCCTTGGCGTCGGTGATCGCCGCAGATGCCTTCAGCAAATCGTCCAGCGTGGCCGGAGGCGGCAGCTTGAGCTCGTCCCAGACGTCCTTGCGGTACTGCATGATGAAGATCGGGATGTCGTAGGGCACGCCGACCATGCGGTCCTCGTACATGGCGATACCGTCGACGAGCGGCTTCAGGAAATCGTCGATGTTGTAGTTCGGCATTGCCAGGTCGGCGTTCTTGAGCTGCTCGCGCGGATCGAAGACGTCCTGGCTGAAGCTCGCCGCCCAGCTCTGGTCGATATAGTAGAGGTCGTAAGTGCCGAGGCTCGAGGCCACGTCGAGCGTCAGCTTCTGCAGCACCTGCTCGAGCGGCAGCACTTCGATCTCGACCTTGATGCCGGTAGCCTCCTCGAAATACTGCTTGAGCTGCGTGGCGATGGCATTCGACGGCGGCGTCGATTCGGTGGCGAGACGAAGCGTCGTTCCGGCAAAGGGCTTGCCGACATCCGAGAGCCATTTGGTGATTTCGGCGCTGGGCTTCAGTTCCTGTTCCTGAGCCGATGCCTGGCTGATGCCGTAGAACGGACGCCGTCCCAGGCCCATGCCGAGCGCGCCGGCGCCGAGGCCGAGAATGCTTGCTGCGCGAAGAAACGAGCGGCGGTCCATCTGTCCGCGAACGAAGCGGTCGGTGACAGAGGCAAGATGCGTCTTTCTGATGCTGTCTTTCATTGTCTACTCCTCCGGTTTAATTCGCGATTTTCTCAAGGCTGCGAATTCGAGCCTCCCATCTATTGTTTCAACGATCCCATCGTGAGACCGCGCACGAGGTGCTTCTGAACCAACAGAATGAAGATGAAAGCGGGAATGATGGATGCGGCGCCAAGCGCGGCCATGTTGCCCCATGCGGTGCCGATCGAGGTGACGAAAGTCGACGAGACGACAGGCACGGTCTTGAGCGACGTGGTGGTCAGGGTCAGCGCGAAAAGGAATTCGGTCCAGCTGAAGATGAAGCAGAGCACCGCCGTGGCGGCGATGCCGCCCTTGGCCATCGGCAGCACGATCCTGCAAAAAATCATGAAGCGGCTGGCGCCATCGACAATGGCGCTCTCGTCGATCTCGGAGGGAATGTCGTCGAAGAAGCTCTTCATCAGAAGGACGGCGAGCGGCAGGTTCATCAGTGCGTGGATCAGCACCATGCCGGTATAGGTGTCGATGAGACCGAAATTCTTGTAGATGAAGAACATCGGCACCGCGACCGCGACGGGCGGCATCATGCGCGTCGACAACACCCAGCCGACGAAACTGTGCCGGCCGCGGAAGTTCATGCGTGACAGGGCATAGGCGGCAAGCATGGCGATGGCGACAGCGAGCACGGTCGACAGCGTCGCGATGACAATCGAATCCCAGACGCGCGGCGCCATGTAGAAATTGCCGCCGCCCGGCGTCACGGTGATGCCGCCGCTGCTCAGCGAAATCCCGAATACCTTCTGGAAATTGTCGAAGGTCGGCGTGAAGGCGAACAGTTTCGGCGGCCGGTTGAAGATGTCGTTGCCGTGTTTGAACGCCACCGACGTCCAGTAGTAGATCGGAAAGAAGAAGATTGCGACCACAACCCAGGCGGCGATGGTGCGAAGCATGCGGGTCGAGAAGGAGCCGTTCATTCTACCACCTCACCTTGGCGATACGGATGAAGAGGTTGGCAATGACGAGGATGATCACCAGGGTGACGAGGCTGAGCGTGGCTCCATAGCCCCATTTTACGAAGCTGAACGTCTGCTGCCATGCATAGAGGGACAGCGAATAGGTCGACGCTCCCGGCCCGCCGGAGGTCATGACGAAGACGTAGTCGAAGACGCGGAACAGATCGATGCCGCGGACCAGCACGGCGATGGCGATCACCTTCGACATCATCGGCAGGGTGATGCGCCGGAAAATCTGGAACGACGACGCGCCGTCGATCATCGCGGCCTCGTAAGGCTCCGGCGGCAGCGCCCTGAGACCGGCAAGGAAGATGAGCACCATGAACGGCGTCCACTGCCAGATTTCCGCGACCAGAACGCCGGCAAGCGCGGTCGACGCGGTGGCGAGGATGGGGTTGTTCGAATTGAGCAGTCCGATCGACTGCAGGAGATAGCTGATCACGCCGAACTGCGGATCCTCCATCAGCAGATACATCATGCCGACAATGGCCGGCGGGATGACGAGCGTCATCGTCAGCACGCCGCGCAGGAATCCGAAACCGAAGCCGTCGCTGTCGAGGAGCAGCGCGATCGCCATGCCGAGCACCAGCTCGAACACCAGCGCGATGGCGAAATAGGTGAAGGTGATGACGAGCGACTGCCAGAACCGCGTGTCGTTCCACAGCTGCACCCAGTTTTCCGTTCCGACGAATTCGAGCGCCCGCCGGCGCGGGACGAACTCATGGAAGCTCAGCCAGATGTTGTAGATGAGAGGATACACGGTGAAGACAAGCAGGATCGCCACCAGCGGCAGCAGCCAGGGCAGCGGGTGATCCGAAATGACGAAACGTCTGGCTTGGGCAACCCGCACGCGTTCCTCCCGAACCGCTTCGTTTTGCGTTGCACAAATGTTCATATCTTGTGCATTTGTTCAAATGCTATATCGTCGCCCTGTCTGTGGCAAGCACTTGTTGGCCGGCTACAGCGGCATTCGGATGAGTGCGCCACAAGCATCGGAGGACCCTCATGACGTCGATCGGTCTCCTGGCACGGGTTGCCCATCAGTATTTCGTGCTGGGCGAAACGCAGCAGGCCATCGCCGAGCGGCTGCAGATCAACCGCACCAAGATCCACAGGCTGCTGGCCGAGGCGAAGGAGCGCGGCATCGTCTCGATCCGCATCAACGCCGGGACATCCCAGGCGCTCGAAATGGAAGAACAGCTCAGGCGGAAGTACCGGCTCGACATATGCAGCGTCACACCGGATGACACCGGGTCGGAGTTCGGGCTCTCCGAAGTGATCGGCATCTATGCCGCGCAGACTGTCGAGACGTTGCTCAGGGACGACATGACGGTTGCCATGGCGTGGGGCCGAACCATGAAATGGCTCGCTTCCAACATCGAACCGGTGGCGCTCAGGAACGTTACCGTTGTGCCGCTTCTCGGCTCGCTGTCGCGCCGGTCGTCGATCGACAAATACGACGCCGCCGCCGTCTTTGCCCAGCGCACCCAGGCCGAATCCTACTATCTCCCGGGACCCATCATCTGCGACAGCCGCGAAAGCCGCGAGACGATTTTGCAGCAACCGAGCGCGCGCGAGGTCATCCAGAAGGCGCTGAACGCCGACCTTGCGCTGATGAGCGTCGGCGGCACAACCAGTTCGACGCTGCGAAGCGTCGGTTACATGAGCGACGAGGAATTCGACGATATCCTGAGACTGAAGCCGATCGGGAACTTTCTCGGCTATTTCTTCGACCGGGACGCCGAACTCATCGACCATCCCGTCAACGAGCGCATAGTCGGGGTTTATCCTCGCGACACGCTGAACATTCCCAAGCGCATCCTCGTTTCCGGCGGAAAGAACAAGGTCGGCATCATGGCCAAGCTCCTGGAAAAGGGATTCTTCACCGGCCTCATCACCGACCAGGGGACGGGCAGGTCGCTGTGACCGGCCGGGATTGCGGCGGCAGCCGAAGCTGCCGTGCGATGTTGCCTGGCGCATCGCGCCCGCTTGCCTAAGCCGTCCCTGGTTCGGTTCCATCGCCTGCAGAACATCCTTTTTTGCGTCTTTTGCAGTCCGCATTTTTCGCGCCCGCCAATCAGCCCAATCCCGACCTCCGGTTCGCCAGGATCATATCGGCAATCTCGACGAAGCCGCGGCCACCCCGCGACCTGGCGACGAAAGCGGGTTCGGCGTCGATCTGTCCCTGGAAATCCACCACATTCGCGACCCCGAACGAGTTCGGAAAGAACCCGAACATCGGGGCGTCGTTCGGGCTGTCTCCAACGAAAGCATAGGCCTGCCTTTCAGCATCGAGATCGGTTCCCAGCCTCTCGCTTGCAAAGCGGCGCGTCATCGCCAGCTTGTCGTATCGGCCAAACCAGCCGTTCACATGGATCGACGAAATCTTGGCGACAGCGCCGGCCTGCTCGAAAATCTGCTTGATGCGCCTGGCGTCGGACAGCGGCAGCGCCGGAACATCTTCACAAAAGTCGATGGCCAGGTCGGCTTCGCGATATTGCTGGTCGGCGGATACCGCCGAACCCGGCACTTCCTGGACAATGCGCTTTTCCAGTTCGGTGAGCCTGCGCCTGTTTTCCCGGCGTTCGTCGGCACCTGCCGCGAAAACCCGGATCATCTTTCGCGTTGCCTGGTCATAAGCGAAGTAAAAAGCGCCATTTTCGCCGACCACGCCGGTGACCGGCCAGAACCGGGCAATCATGTCGCACCAGCCTGCCGGTCTCCCGGTAATGGGAGCAACGACAAGGCCCGCCTCGTGCAGGCGTTCGAGCGCACGGTAGGCGTCGGCCGGAAGACGACCCTCGGTGGTCAAGGTGTCGTCGATATCGCAGAAGACGCCGCGAATGCGCGATGCCGTTTCGGGTCCGAATTCGGCGAGGTCGCGCATCCGGTCAGGCTTCCCCACGCGCAAAATCCTCCAGCATTCCTGCATCCGCAGCAATGTCGAGGAACGAGAAGCGATTGCGCATTTCCCGGCAATGAACGACGGCTTCGCGATAGAAATCGGCCGACGTGCCCAATTCGGCTGCTGAAATCGGCCCGCCGGTCGATTTCAGCAGGCGCTGCATCTCGTCGACAGGCACCATGAATTGCTTGAGTTCCTGCCTGAGTGTCGGCCAGAGTTCCTGCAGCCGCTCGTTGAAAGCGGCGGTGGCAGTCTCGTCGAAGGCCTTCTTCTTCAGTTCATCGAGACATTGTGCGGCGACAGCCGGGCCCATGCGGCGGACCATGTCGTCAGGATCGATCTTCGTCGCCTTCACCACCGGCGGCTTGTCGCTTTCAAGCATTGCTTGCTGCAATCGCGCCATGGTGAGCGAAGCGACGCCGACCTGGGTGCCGTGCAGCGTGCCGGGGTGACGCTCGCCGGCGAAGCAGTCGATGTAGTGCGATATCTGATGCTCGCCCATGGAGCCGTGATTGGAGACGCCGGTGAAGGAAATGCCGAGGCCGCAGAGCGTCAGCACGCGGTAGAGATAGCCATTGGCCTCGATGTCGTGTTCGGCAAGCTTTGCCGCTCGCTGGTTGAGCGCCGCCTCATCCTTTTCCTGGATGAGAAACGGGACCTGATGGTAGGCCGTGCCAAGCAGGCGGTGCGACATCCACCAGTCGATCTGGGCGACCGAGCGGCAAAGGCAGTCGCCGAACCCCGCCGCCGACAGGTAGGTCGGGGCGGCAGCGGAGACGCCAAGATCGACGAAAAAGCCTGATGGGGCGTGGGAAGGCAGCGATACCTTCAGGCCGCTTTCCAGTGTGATGGACGCGGTCGTCGATGTGTAGCCGTTCATCGAACCGGCCGTCCCGAACACGCAATAGCGCCGTTCATTCCTTCCAGTGACGAACTTGCAGAGATCGTTGATGGTGCCGGAACCGACCGCGACCACGGCATCCGCATCGGCGAGTTTGACGGCGAGGCTTTCGACATTGGCCATGTCGGCATGCGGGTGATCCAGGATCACCACATCGACAGGGCCGAGCGTCTTCAGTTCGCGCGCAACGCGTTCGCCAAGCGCCTCATAGGTGGCGGCATCCGCAACGACCGTGAACCGCTCCCCCAGATCGAGCTCCGAAACGAGATCGGCCGCCCGCCCGTCGAGGCTTTCTTCGATGACAATCCGGTCATACGGCACCACGGCCTTTTTACCGGTCTCCGGGTTGGTCCAGCGCCCATCCAGAATGTCGTCGATCAATGCCGTCCAGGATCCGGCTGCCGGATTCGTCATGACGTCCTCATGCTGGCGACCCTGTAATCGAGGCGCAGGAGCGTTGGCGTTATGAACAATAGTCACCTATCCCTGTCTTTTGTCAAGCATTTGCCCGCGACGCTTGACTTCGTTCTGCAAACCTGCGGAAAAAGGGACATGAATGCCAATGCCGACATCGACGTGGTTCGACCATCCGGGCTCTCGGCACTGCCGCCCGAATTCGACAGCGCGGTGGCGTGGGCTGCCTGGCTGTACTATGTCGACCAGCTCAACCAGAGCGATGTCGCCAAGGTCATGAACGTCTCCAGGGCGAGCGTGGTGCATTACCTGCAGGAGGCTCGCGAAAGCGGACTTGTCGCCGTGCAGGTCGACCACGACGCTTTTGCCCGCACCTTGACCTCGCGGCGTCTCATGGAAAAATACGGCCTTCGCGGCGCGGCGGTCATCCCCGACCTCGATCCCAACGACGCCGACCGCCGCATCGGCGAAGCGGCAGGACGGTTGCTGGCGTCGATGGTCGATCCGGGTGACACGATCGGCGTTGCCTGGGGAAAAACGGTGCTCGCTGCCGCCCGCTCGATCCCACGACTACGGCATGACCGGAACCTCACCGTCGTCCAGCTGTCGGGAAGCTCGATCGGCACCAGCGATTTCTCGCCGGAATTCTGCACCTCGCTGATGGCCAATCGGCTCGGCGCCCGCTGCATAAACCTGCTTGCCCCGGCGATCGTCTCCACCGACGAACTGCACGACCAACTCATGCAGGAGCCGATGCTCGTCAACCAGTTCCGCATGATCCATGCCGCCGGCAAAGTCATCTTCGGGATCGGCGATATCGGGCCGGAGAGCACCTATGCCCGAGCCGGGATATCGGATGCCGCCGCGCTTGCCGGCATGATCGAGCAGGGCGCGCTCGGGGTCATCATCGGGCGGTTCATCGACGGTCGAGGAGCGCCTTTCGCAACGCCGCTCGACGGACGCACCGTCGGCATCACGCTCGACGAGCTGAAAGCGGTGCCGGTCCGCATCTGCGCCGCCGGCGGCGCCCGCAAGATGGCGGCGATCAGGGCCGGGCTCGGCGGCGGATATGCGACACATTTTGTCACCGACATGGCCACCGCGAACAGTCTCTTGGAATAACCGGCACTTGGACTAACCAGCACCGGTGGAACTCATCGTCTCGGGAGGACAATCATGGGCAGCAGCGACGGACCTCTTGTCGTCGGCCTCGACAGTTCCACGCAATCCTGCAAGGCGATTGCCTGGAGCCGGGACGGACGAGCCGTGGCGGAAGGCCGCGCGCCGCTCGAGCTGATGAAGCCGAGGCCGGACTATGTCGAGCAGGAGGTCACCGACTGGTGGCGGGCCGCAACGCTGGCGCTGCGACAGCTTGTCGGCACGGTCGACGCGACACGCATCGCCGGGATCGCGATCTCAAACCAGCGCGAGACCGTAGCCCTCATCGACGGCGCCGGCGAGCCGATCGGACCCGCCAGCCTGTGGCTTGACGAACGCGCCGCCGGGCTGGTCGACCGTTTTGCGGCGGAGATCGGTCGTGAGCGGCTGCACGCGATCACCGGCAAGCCGATCGACGTGACGCCGGTCGTCTACCGCCTGAAATGGCTGCGCGAGAACGAACCGGAACGGTTGGACAAGGCGAAGAAAATCCTCGACGTGCATGGCTATCTGACGCTGAAACTGACGGGAACGCCAAGTGCGAGTTGGACGAGCGCCGATCCGTTCGGTCTCTTCGACATCTCGCGCAAGGCATGGTCGCAGCCGATCCTCGATCATCTCGGCATCAAGCCGTCGCAACTTCCCGATGCGGTGCGGTCCGGCACGCGAGTCGGGACCGTTCATGCCGCAGCCGCAGCCGCAACCGGCCTTTCGGAAGGAACGCCGGTGATTGCCGCCGGCGGCGATGGGCAATGCGCCGGGCTCGGCGTCAATGCCATGCGCGACGGCGTCGTCTATCTCAATCTCGGCACCGCGATCATCGCGGGAATCTGGTCGCGGGAACCGGTGGTCGGCGCCTTCTGGCGCACCATGACCTCGCCAACCGGCGATGGCTATTTCCTCGAGGCCGTGCAGCGGGCGGGTGTCTATTTCGTCAACTGGTTCGTCGACATGTTTGCCGGCGGGCGCTCCGATCCGGCGATCTTCGACCGCCTCGAAAGGGAAGCGGCGGCCGTGCCGATCGGCTCGGATGGACTTCTCGCCGGCACCACCCTGGTCGGCTGCATGGACCCGCACTGGGATCCGAGCGCACGCGCCAGCTTCATCGGCATGCACCCCTCACACACACTCGGTCATTTTTATCGTGCGGGGCTAGAGGCAATGACGCTGCAAACCGCCCGGGCTCTCGAAGAGATGCGCAGCCATGGTCTTTCGCCGGCGCAAATGGTGGCGATCGGCGGCGGCGCCAACAGCAGGCTTTGGACAAAGATGATTGCGGACGCGACCGGGATCGCGATCCATAAGGGTCACAATGCCGAAGCCTCCTCGCTCGGCGCCGCGATCAGCGCTGCGGTCGGCATCGGATGGTTCGAGGGTTTTGCCGAGGCTGCGGATGCGATGACAAGCATCGCCGAGACAATCGAGCCGGACCCCAGCTGCCGCGCAGCGTGGGACGCGCTCTCGGCCAGGCAGGCCAAGGTCTTTTCCGCGACCCAATTCGCCTGGCGAACTGGAGCGTGAAAAGCGTCCGTCCGACTACTTCAACCCTCCCAACGCCTGCTGATAGACATCAGGCTTGAAGCCGACGAGGATACGATCGCCAAGATCGAGGACCGGCCGCTTGATCATCGTCGGTTTGGCCAGCATCAGCGCCTTGGCCTTCCTCTCGTCGAGGCTCAGCCTGTCCGTGTCCGACAGTTCGCGAAACGTCGTGCTCGCCTTGTTGAGCAGGATTTCCCAGCCGACCTTGCCGGACCAGCTGTCCAGCCGGTCCGCCTCCAGCCCCTCGACCCGGTAGTCGTGAAAACGATAGGCGACGTCATGGCTTTCCAGCCAGGCACGCGCCTTCTTGATCGTGTCGCAATTGGTGATGCCGTACATGGTGATCGTCAATATTTTGGCCCTCGGGCTGGTCGCTCATCGAATCTGGCGCACCGTAAACCACCGTTCAAACATTGCCAGCGACCATATGTGAAGGGGATTTGAGCTTGATCACATGGCGGCCAGGGGCATCGCCCTGGCCGCCATGCCTGATACCAACGATGCAGCGAGTGACAGAGCTTACGAAATCCGGTTTCAGCCTCAATAATAGAAGCGCTCTTCGGCAATTTTGCCGTTCTTGACCGTGTACAGACCAACCTCATCCATGCTGACACGCTCGCCTGTAGCCTTGGGCGTTATGTCAAACTTGAAGCGCACTGCGAACTGGTCGCCGTTGACATATGGGCCCTCGACCGAGCCGCCATGAACTTCGTTGTTCTCCTCCCACCACTGGCCCTTCTGCTTCACGGCCTCCTTGCCATTGCAGACCGCCATCGGCCCTTCCATCGCTTCGTAACTGACGATGTCATCGGCATTGTACTTCTCAGCAGCAGCTTCGTTCTGACCTTGCTTGAGCAGCTCTGTGAATTCCTTGGCCATTTCCGCGGTAGTCATGCGTGTTCCTCCTGTTCAGACGCGTTCCAAGTAGGGAACCGTTTGCTAACCTGCCACTGGCGGTCCGCTCGATAGCTGACAACCTATGTCAGGATGAATATCGCGTGCCCTTAAAGCACTTTTGATGCGACGAAGGCGTGAAACAAAACAGGAACAAACTGGAGAGTCAAATGGAGATCGAGTCGGCCGGGGAAGGCCGGTGCTCGTATGTAATGCGCTTTTGCATTACGTTTCCTGCCAATCAGGAGATTCTGCCATGACGACACTGACCGTAACGGCGCGGGGGCAGGTCACTTTTCGGAAAGAAGTGCTGCAACACCTCGGCATCAAGCCGGGAGATAAAATCGAACTGGATTTGCTGCCGGATGGCCGGGCAGAGCTAAGGGCATCGCAGCCGAAGGGATCGTTTCGGGACCTCCATGGCTTCTTGAAAGGGAAGACGAATGGCCAAGTCCTCACTATTGAGGAAATCGATGAGGCAATCGCCGAGGCTGGTGCGGCCGCCGGGGCCGGCAAGGAATGAAGATGACGGCTGATACGAATGTTCTGCTCCGCGCCTATGTGGCTGACGATGCAAAACAGGCGAGTGCTGCTGTCGAGCTGCTGGCAAGTGCGGATATCGTGGCTGTAAGCTTACAGTTCCCTTTGTGAATTCACGTGGGTCTTGGCGCGCCAATACAAGACTGCCCGTGAAGACATTTCCGCCGCGATCCGTGCCCTGCTGAACACGGAAAATGTCGTGGTCAATCGGCCCGCAGTTGAAGCCGGCCTATCGGTCCTTGATGCTGGTGGTGATTTTGCTGATGGTGTGATTGCCTATGATGGTAGCCGGTTGGGCGGGGAAGTCTTCGTTTCCTTTGACAAAAAGGCTGTGAAGCTTTTTTCTTCACAAGGGCGTTCCGCCCATCTCCTTAAGGCGAGCGCTGATAAAAATGTCTCCTACCAGATAGCAGCCGCGCTCGATGGCGAGGCGGCGCACCAGCGCCAGCACGCTGTCGATGGTCGGTGTCGGCTGACCGGTCAGCCGGCCGAGTTCCTGGACCGCCGTCACCAGCGCATCGATCTCCATCGGCCGGCTACGCTCCAGATCCTGCAGCATCGAGGTCTTGTGCTCGCCGACGTCGCCAGCACCCTTGATGCGGCGGTCGACCGAGATCGGGAAACGAACGCCGAGGCTTTCGCCGATCGCCTGCGCCTCCAGCATCATGGTGCGGGCAAGCGTGCGGGTTGCCTCGTCGGCAGCGATTGCCGCAAGCGTGCTGCCGGTCAGCGCGGAAATCGGGTTGAAGGAGAGATTGCCCCACAGCTTCACCCAGATCTCGCCGCGAATGTCGTCACGAACCGGTGCCTGCAGCCCCGCCGCAACCATCTCCTCGGCAAGCCGCGTGACACGCTCGCTCTTCTCGCCCGAGGGCTCGCCAAGCGAGAACCGCTTTCCCTCGATATGGCGGACCAGGCCGGGCGCATCCACCTCTGCCGCGGGATAGACGACCGAGCCAATGACGCGATCCGGCCCAAGCCGGTCCCAGATCACCCCGCCGGGATCCACCGCTTGCAACCGTGTGCCTTCGAGCGGCCCGCCGATCCTATGGAAATACCACCACGGCACGCCATTCTGCATGGTCACGACGGCCGTTCCCTCGCCCAGCAGCGGCGCGATCTGGTCGAGCGCTGACGCAACCGAATGGGCCTTGAGCGCCAGCACGACGTAATCCTGGACGCCCAGCTCCTGCGCCTGCGCGGCGGCCCTGACCGAGGCGACGGATTCATGACCGTCTTCGATCAGGCGAAGCCCGTTCGTCCTGATCGCGTCGAGATGCGCGCCGCGCGCCACGATCGACAGATCGACGCGGCGGGCCATGGCAAGTTTGGCCGCGAGATAGCCGCCGATCGCGCCAGCGCCAAAAATGCTGATCCGCATTATCCCAGCCCAGGTTTGGCAAGACCGAGCTTGGTCGCGAGGCCGATGCGCTGCAGCTTTCCGGTCGCGCCCTTCGGGATTTCGTCCAGGATCAGGACAATGCGCGGCACCTTGAAGTCGGCAAGCCGTGTCGCGGCAAAGCTGCGGATTTCGGCTTCTGTGGCGGCCATGCCCTCGCGCAGCACGATCGCAGCCGCGACCTCCTCGCCGAGCTTGTCGTGCGGCGTGGCGAAGGTGACGACCTGCGCCACCGCCGGATGGTCCATCAGCACGTCGTCGACCTCGAGCGGCGAGATCTTCTCGCCGCCGCGGTTGATGATCTCCTTGAGCCGGCCGGTGACGCGCAGATAGAAGTCGTCGTCGAGCACGCCCTGGTCGCCGGTATGAAACCAGCCATGCGCAAAAGCCGTGGCATTGGCGTCCGGATTGTTCTCGTAGCCGGCGGTGACACTAGGCCCGCGAATGACGATCTCGCCGGTGTCACCAGGCTGCAGCAATCGCCCGTCCGGCGCCATCACCGCCACCTCCGGTCCGGCCGCGGCGCCGACGCTGCCCGGCTTGCGCAGGCCCGGCGGCAGCCGGTTCGAAGCCATCTGGTGCGCGGCCTCGGTCATGCCGTAGGATTCGATCACCGGGCAGCCGAAGGTCGATTCAAGCTCGGCCATCACCTGCGGTGGCAGCGATGCCGAGGACGAGCGGATGAAGCGTAAGGGCGCCGCCGCCAATGCATCGGCATTGCGCGTTGCGCGCGGCAGTATCGCCTGATGCATGGTCGGCACCGCCGTGTACCAGCTCGGCCGCGCCTCGCTCAGCCAATGGAAGAAGCGCAGCGCGTTGAAGCCCGGCGTGCAGAAGACGCTGCCGCCGGCGGCGAGCGAGGACAGCACCGCCGCGATCAGCCCATGAATGTGGAACAGCGGCATGATGTTGAGGCAGCGATCGCCTGATGTCAGACCGAGCGTCGCGCCGATATGGGCGGCCGAAGCGGCGAGATTGGCGTGGCTGAGCGGCACCAGCTTGGGTCGTGACGTGGTGCCGGACGTGTGCAGCAACAGCGCGATGTCGCCGTCCTCAGCCAGGCCGGGCGAAACAGACGGACCAACCGGTTTGCCCTTGATCTCAAAACTGCCGGCTGGCGCGTCACGCAGTGCTGTGAGCCTGAGCACCGCTATGCCGAGGCGCTCGGCCACGGTCACCGCCGGGCCGCTTTCGTCTTCGGCAACGAGGATCGCCCTGGCGCCGATGTCGGAGAGATAAAAATCGAGCTCGTCGGCCCGGTAGGCCGGGTTGAGCGGCGCAGTCGACGCCGCCGCCGCCACCGCGACAAAGGCCGTCGCCATCTCCGGCCCGTTCGGCAGCACGATGGCCACCCGATCGCCACGGCCGAGGCCCAGTGCATGCAATTGCGCTGCCGTCTCGGAGATCAGCTGGCGCAGTCCGCCATGCGTGAGCGTGATCCGGTCGGGTGCCGAAATCGCCGGCGCATCGTCGGCTCCGGCGGCAAGCCGTTCAATGATCGAGGCCGCTTCAGACAACGCGAACCTCTAGGTCGCCGACGCCATCGATATGACCGCGAAGAACGTCACCGCGAACGACCGCGCCGACGCCCGCCGGCGTGCCGGAAAGAATGATGTCCCCCGGCATCAGCGTGAACAGACCTGAGAGATAGCTGATCATTTCCGGAACCTTCCAAATCATCTGGTTGAGGTCGCCGGTCTGCTTTCGCTGGCCATTGACATCCAGCCAGATCGCGCCCTGGCTGGGATGGCCGGTCGAGCTTGCCGGAACCAGTGGCGTGCATGGCGCCGATGCCTCGAAAGCCTTGCCGACCTCCCATGGACGGCCCATGTCCTTCGCCTTCCCTTGCAGGTCGCGCCGCGTCATATCGAGACCTACGCCATAACCGAACACGCAGTCCAGAGCCTTTTCGACCGGGATATCGGTACCGCCGCTTTTCAGCGCCACGACCATTTCGATCTCGTGATGGACATCGTTGGAGGCCGGAGGGTACGGAAATTCTCCTGTCGCATCGAGGTTGTCGGGGTTCTTCTGGAAGAAGAATGGCGGCTCCTTGTCGGGGTCGTGTCCCATCTCGACGGCATGCGCGGCATAGTTCCGCCCGACGCAATAGACCCGGTGCACCGGAAACATCTTGTCGGTTCCCGCCACCGGGATGCTCGGGATTGCGCTCGGTTCGATGACGTAGCTTGAAGTCGTGCCGTGCATGTTCACTGTCTTGCTCCTGCGTAATATTCGACTTTGGCTTCGGCCCGTTCGATCAGTTCGGCGATCAGCAGGGCGAAGGCAAAAAGGATGATGGTCAAGGCCCAGAATTCGGCCATGCGGAAATTTCGCGAGAAGGTTTCGAATAGCGCACCGTAGCCGACGATGGCGACGAGCAACTGGCCGATGACGACGCCCTTGACGCCGCGGATGAGGCCGAGGCGAATGCCGGCAAGGATTTCCGGAAGTGCCGCCCAAAGGATGATCTTGCTATAGAGCGCCGGGCGCGAGGCGCCATAGGAACGCGCCATCTCGATCAGCGACGGCGAGATATGGCGGACCCCGGCACGGGTGTCGAGAACGATGATCCAGATCGCAAACAGGAACACCGCCGCAACGATCGTCTTCTCGCCGAAGCCGAACAGGATCATCAGCACCGGGACGATCGCCGAGAGCGGCGCGCTTGAAAAGATGTTGACCCACATGCCGAGCAGGTCGTCGGCGATCTTGACGCGTCCCATCAGGATACCCAATGGCACGCCGACAACGATCGACAGGGCCATGCCCGTCGCGAAGGCGCGAAGGGTCGTGACTGTCGCGCTCTGCCAGGACGGCGTCTGCACCAGGCTGACCGCTGCAACCAGCACGTCGCTAACCGGCGGCAGCAGAAAGACAAGGTCGAGCCGGCCGACGATTTCCCATACGACGCACCAGACCAGCAGGGACGCCATCATGGGCACACGGTAGCCAAACAAGGTCACGGCCGGTCACTCCACATACTGCTTCAGCCCCTGCCAGATCTCCTCGACAGTATCGAGATAGTGCCTGTCGCGATGGATGCGCTCGGGGTCGCCGGAGCGATCGATTTCCGGTTCGATGATCTGCGAAACCCGGCCAGGTCTCGGTGACAGCAAGACGATGCGGTCAGAGATGTAGACCGCTTCCTCGATCGAGTGGGTCACGAAGATGAAGGTCTTGTTCTGGTTGGTGCGCAGCCGGATCAGGTCTTCCTGGAACTTCCGCCGGTTCTGCTCGTCGACCGCTGAAAACGGTTCATCGAGCAGCAGGACGTCGGCATCGACCGACAAGGCCCGCGCCAGGCCGACACGCTGGCGCATGCCGCCCGACAGCTGATGCGGATATTTGTCCTCGAAGCCGGCGAGCCCCACCTCGGCGATGTAGCGTCGGGCGATCTCCTCGCGCTCGGCCTTGTTGGTGCCGCGCAACTCCAGCCCGAAGGCCACGTTGCGTGTCACCGTCGCCCACGGCATCAGCGCAAAGTCCTGGAACACGAAAGCGCGTTCGGGGCCGGGTGCGGTGACGTGCTTGCCGTTGATCGCGACGGTGCCGCCATCGGCCCGTATCAGCCCCGCTATGATCTTCAGCAGCGTCGTCTTTCCGCAACCGCTGGGTCCGAGAAGGCTGGTCAGCTTGCCCCTGGGAAAGTCGAGATCGATGCTGCGCAGCGCCTCGACATTGCCGTAGGTCTTGGAGATTCCCCTCACTTCCACGATTGAATCGATCGGTGCGGGAACCGGCGACGGTCCATTTCGCAATGCGGTCGCGCCCATCTTAAGCACCTCTGCTCTCGGGCCTGAAAACGCGGACTTCCACCCACTGCAGAAAGACGAGCGTCAGGGTGGAAAGCGCAATGATCGAGGCGATTGTTGCGTACATCTCGGCGTAATCGGCGCGCGAGCGGTGGAAGGTGATGAGGTCGCCGATGCCGGTCGGGGTGATCAGCAGTTCGGCGAGCACCACGCCGACGAAGCCGGCAGCGACTCCAAGGCGCAAGCCGGCAAAAATCACCGGGCTGGCGTCTGGAAGGATGATCTTGGCGACGGTCTGCCAGCGGGTGCCCAGGAACGATCGGCACATGACGAGCAGCGACTCGTTGACGTTGCGCACGGCCTTGTAGGTGTTGAGCACGATGACCGGTAGCGCCAGGATCATGACGGCAAGCGTCTTGGCGGTCATGCCTATTCCGTAGACAAAGGTGACCATCGGAATGAAGGCGGCGACCGGTGCTGCCTGAAGCACGATGAACACAGGGATCACCAGCCATTCGCCGGTGCGCCACAGGCCACAGATCGTGCCGAGGCCGACACCCAGGAACGCCGACAGGACAACGCCAAGCACCAGCGGCTGCAGCGTCGAAAGGTAGGCGGTTGCCAGGCTGCCGTCGGCGAGCAGTCCGAAGAACGCGACGACCGTGTCGGAAAAGGTCGGGAAAGCGAAGCTGACGGGAATACGCCCGGCCACCTCCCAGATTCCCGCGAACAGGGCGATCGACACCAGCCTGAGCAGGACCGGCTGGTCCCACGATGCGCCCGTTGCACTGCGATTGGAAAGAGGAGCGAGGCCGGCAGCCTCGCCGTCGGTTCTGATGCTTGCGGCCATCCGGCAGGCCGCCTATTTCTTGCCGAGCTTGGCGACGGCGCGGTCGATTGCGGAGACGTCCCAGAAGTCCTCGACCTTGAGGCTGGCGGGATCGCCTTCGATCTGGCCGGCAAGGCTGAAGAAGGCAAAGTCGTCCTTGGCCGCATCGGCTCCGCCGCCGTTCAGCGCAAGACTGCCGGCTTCCGCGGTTTCCTTGTAGTATTCGGTGATTTCGCTGTCGGCTTCAGCGCCGAGATCCGGCAGCAGTTTGTATTTGTTGCGAAGCTCGACGGCGACCGCCGGGCTCGCGGTGATCTCGCGCGCGGTCTTCATCAATTCCTCGACCAGGATGTCGACGTCGGCGGCGTTGTTCTTCAGATAGTCCGCGGTCGCGAAAAGCGCTTCGTCCGAGGCGCCGAGATCCTCGACCGGCAAGACGATGAACTTGCCGGGGGCTTCGGCCTCGAGCGCGCGCCTGTTGGCGGCATCGACGATCGACGCCTTGATGGTCCCCTGGAGCAGCGCATTGCGGCGAACCTCGGAACCCGGGACATAGCTGATGTTGCCGAGCTTGATGCCGTGGTTTTTCGCCATCAGCAGCATGACCGCCTCGGTGCCGGAGCCGCGCGCCTGGACGGCGACCTCCTGCCCGTCGAGATCCTTCCATTCCTTGTAGAATTCGCTGTTGACGACGGGAAAGAAGCGCAGCGTCGATATCTGCGCGAAAATGCGGATCGGCACGCCCACCTTCTGGATCAAGGTATAGGGCGCGCCGATGCCGACATCGGCCTGGCCGCCGACAATGGCTTGGGCAGCCAGATCCTCGTCATTGAGAACAATGAGCTCGACATTCACGCCGCGTTCCTTGGCGCGCTCTATCGCGGCGAGCGTCTGGATGGATTCGATGCCTGGAAGGTCGCCGAATGCGATGCGCATGTCGCCCGCATTTGCGGCCGACAAGGGCGCTGCACATGCCAGGACCGCGGCGAAAGCGGTGGCAAGGATGGTACGTCTGGACACGCCGGCCATTGTCATTCCTCCCGTTTTTTGTAACCATTTCCTTGATTGGTTAAGACTATGGGACGGATTGGTCAAGGAGAAACTGCACCGTATCGAACGGGTGTGCCCAGAAAACTCGGCAGTTGACGGTTTGAGCTAATCGTTTTAACACCGACAAAGGGAAATCATATGCGGATTGGTTAAATTGATGGACGATCCCGGTAATGGCGGCCACGCCGCCCTGGTTCAGCTGCAGGCCTATCTTGCCCAGATGGATCATGCCGGTGAGACGCGGCTGCCTGCCGAGCGGGAACTGTCGGAGAGCCTCGGCGTCTCGCGCGGCGATCTGCGCAAGGCGCTGGCGGTGCTCGAGAAGGACGGCCGCATCTGGCGTCACGTCGGCAGGGGCACCTTCGTCGGCAGCGGGCCGGTCGAGGAGACGATCGGCATTTCGGAAATCGCCGGGCGCACCAATCCGGCCGACGTGATGCGCGCGCGCCTCATCCTCGAGCCGGAGATTGCGCGCGAAGCGGCGCTGCACGCCACGCTTTCGGATATCGCCGCGATGCGGCAATCGCTGGTGCAGACGCGGGAGGCCGTCACGTGGCGGCAATATGAGAATGTCGACAATCTGCTCCACCGGCAGATTGCGCAGGCGAGCCGCAACAATGTGCTGCTCGGCCTGTTCGACGTGCTGAACGCCGTGCGCCGCACTGTGGTCTGGGGACGTCTCCGTTCAGAAGGCGCCCGCCCTCCGGCAGACCATCACAGCTTCGCCGACCATGAACGGATCGTCGAGGCGATCGCCGAGCGTGACCTCGGCGGCGCGGCGGCAGCGATGCGCCTGCATCTCCAGCAGGTCGAGCGGCGCCTGATCCCTGTCCGCGAAGCCGCCGAATAGCTCGGTTAGCCCGTTACAGCGCGCGTGCTTCTTAGGCGCGGGCGCTGTTCGGTGTCATGGGCTAAGCGCCGTAGCCGATGATGCCCTTGATCTCGAGGAAATCGTGGATCGCCCAATCGGCATATTCGCGGCCGTTGCCGGATTGCTTGTAGCCGCCGAACGGCGCGAAGGTGTCCCACTCCGGATAGTTGATCGAGACCTGTCCGGCGCGCAGGCGGCCGGCGACTTTGCGCGCGTGGTCGATATCCCCTGACTGCACGTAGGCGGCGAGGCCATAAACGGTGTCGTTGGCGATCTTCACCGCGTCATCGTCGTCATCATAGGAGATGACCGAAAGCACCGGCCCAAAGATTTCTTCCCGCTCGATGGTCATTCCCGGCGTGACGTGGCCGAAGACGGTCGGCCGCACGTAATAACCGCGATTAAGATGCTCCGGCCGGCCGGGACCGCCGGTGACCAGCGTTGCACCCTCGGCGATGCCGGCCTCGATCAGCCGCTGGATCTTGTCGAACTGGATATTGGAGACCACCGGCCCGAGCTTGGTGTCTTCCGAGCGCGGATCGCCGACCTTGTGCGCCTCGGCCGCCTTCTTGGCGATCCCCAGCGCCTCATCGTGGCGGGCGGCCGGCACCAGCATGCGCGTCGGCGCATCGCAGGACTGGCCGCTATTGCCGAAACAGGCATTGACGCCCTTGCGCACGGCCTTCTCGAAGTCGGCATCGGCAAGCACGATGTTGGGCGATTTGCCGCCGAGTTCCTGCGCCACGCGCTTGACCGTCTCGGCCGCCGTCTTGGCGACGATGATGCCGGCCCGGGTCGAGCCGGTGAAGGAAACCATGTCGACATCGGGATGTCCGGCCATGACCTGTCCGACATCCGGACCGGTGCCGTTGACCATGTTGTAGACCCCCTTCGGCGTGCCGGCCGCTTCCATCACTTCCGAAAAGACGATGCCGCTGATCGGCGCGATCTCGGAAGGCTTCAGCACGACCGTGCAGCCGGCGGCGATCGCCGGCGCCACCTTGCAGACGATCTGGTTAAGCGGCCAGTTCCACGGTGTGATCAGCGCGCAGACGCCGATCGGCTCCTTGACCACCATGGTGGCGCCGCGCTTCTCGCTGAATTCGTAATCCTCCAGCGCATGAATAGTGGCTTCCATATGCGCCCTGCCCGCCCAGGCCTGCGCCTCGCGCGCCCAGGTGATCGGCGCGCCCATCTCCTGGCTGACAGCCTGGGCGATGTCCTCGTAGCGCTCGTTGTAGACTTCGAGGATGCGCTTCAGCAGCTTCAGGCGCTCGGCCTTGCTGGTTTGCGAAAAGGCCGGAAAGGCCCCCTTTGCCGCCGCCACGGCGCGATCCACATCGGCCTTCGAGCCGACGGAGATTTTGGTGTAGGCCTCTTCGGTGGACGGATCGATCACCTCCAGCGTCGCCGGCACCACCGGCGCGACCCATTTGCCGTCGATGAAGAAGTTCAAGTGATTGCTCATGGGTGGTGCTCCGGTTTTCTGGAAGGATAGGTCAGATGGGCAGCATAGGGCAGTTAGCGCCGCGGCGCAGGCTGATATGCGCCACATCGCCGACGCTGAATTGAAAACCTTCCGCCCGGCGTGGCGCATCGATCACCACTGGTATCCCCTGCCCCAATTCGGCGTGCAGGCGCAAGGTGCGGCCGTGAAAGACGATGCTGCTCACCCGCACCGGCGCGGTGCCCGTCGCTGCTTCGGTCGCCGCCAAAAGATCCTCCGGACGCACTCCGATGGTTCGCACCGCGCCTTCTCCCGGCACTTCGCCGGTTTCCGACGTGGCTTCGAGTGGCAGGGCGCCGGCGGCGAAACGCAACCGATCGCCGTCACGGCCGACAAAGCGCGACTGCAGCAGGTTCATCGTGCCGATGAAACTGGCGACGAATTTGGTGGCGGGCCGGTCGTAGAGCGTGGCCGGCGGCGCGATCTGCTCGATGCGGCCCTTGTTCATGACGACGATACGGTCGGAGATCGACAGCGCCTCGGTCTGGTCGTGGGTGACCATGACGAAAGTGGTGCCGAGCCGCGACTGCAGCCGCTTCAATTCGACCTGCATCTGTTCGCGCAGATGCGCATCGAGCGCCGACAGCGGCTCGTCGAGCAGCAGCACACGTGGTTCGCAGACAATCGCACGGGCAAGCGCGACGCGCTGACGCTGGCCGCCCGACAATTCGGATACGCGGGCGCCGAGCTTCTCGGCAAGGCCAACCATGTCGAGCGCTTCGCCGACGCGCTTTGCCTGTTCTGCCCCGGACAGCTTGCGCAGCGACAGGCCGAAGCCGACGTTTTCGGCGACGTCCATGTGCGGAAACAGCGCATAGTCCTGGAACACGGTGTTGACGGGACGGTCGAACGGCCGCAGCGAAGTAATGTCACGGCCGTCGAGCAGCACCCGTCCGCTCGACGGGCTTTCGAATCCTGCGATCACCCGCAGGCTAGTGGTCTTGCCGCAGCCAGATGGGCCGAGCAAGGTCAGGAACTCGCCGCGGGCAATGTTGAGATCGAGGGCATCGAGTCCGACCATGCCGCCGGGGAAAATCTTCGACACCGCCTCCAGCCGGACGAGAGGATCAGGCGCCATCGCGAACCTCGGACGGCTTGGTCGTGTTGACCCAGAGGATCTGGCAGCGCTCGGCGCCCGGATTGCGGAAGGCATGCAGCAAGGTGCTCTTGAAGGCGAAGCTGTCGCCGGTCTTCAGCCCGTAGTTGGTTGAATCGATCACGAGTTCGACCTCGCCCGACAGGACGAAACCGAATTCGTGGCCGGGATGGGCGTAGGCTTCGACGGTGCCGCCACCGGCTTCTACCGTCACCAGCATGCCGGTGAGCGTAGCGGCGGGCGGCGACAGCAGCGCCTTGGCGATGCCTTCCGACTTCACCGGGATCTGGCGCCGACTGTTGGCGCGCACGCAATAGAGATCGCTGACGGCATCGTTGCCGTCAGCAATCAGCGCCGACGGCTCAATGTCGAGAGCGGCGGCGAGCGGCCAGATCACCTTGACGCGAAGCGAGGACAAGCCGCGCTCGATCTGGCTGAGCGCCCCGATCGAAACGCCGGCCCTGGCGGCGAGCTCGGCCAGCGAAAGACTGCGTTCCAGTCTAAGCGCCCGCACGCGCCGGCCGACCCGCACATCGGCGTCGTCTTTCGGCTTTTCAGCCGGTTGGTCCAGTATATCCATGCATACTTCCTCGTTCGCCAGCACTTTCCCTTCTCCCCCTGTGGGAGAAGGAAGAGCGAACTCAGCCGCCTGCCTTGACCTTCTCGAACATCTTGGCGAGTTCGTCATTCTGTTTCATCGGCCCGGTGAAGACGGTAGTCTTCAGCATCACTTCCGGATCGGACGGCAGTTGCAGCTTTTCCAGTTCCTCCTTCGGCACCGCGGCGAAGGCCGAGCTGTTTGAGCTGCCGTAACCATAGGTCTGAATCAGGTATTTTCCCGAATCCGTCTCCAGCCGGCTGTTGATGAAATCATAGGCGAGGTCGACATTCTTGGCGTCCTTGAGCATGACGAAGCCGCACGACCAGGTCAGCATGCCTTCCCTAGGCTTCATGAACTCGACCGGCACGCCCTGCTTCTTCAGCGAGGTGGCCGACGCGTTCCAGGTCATGGCGGCGACCAACTGGCCACTCGCCAGCGCCTGTTCGACCGAGGTCATGTCGGTGGTGTAGTTGGAGAGCAGCGGGCGCTGCTCGCGCAGTTTTTCAGCCACCTTTTCCATCTGTTCCGGCGTCATGTCGAACGGATTGACACCGGCGAGAAGCGCCGCCACCACCGGCGTGTCGTGGACGGCATCGATCGTCGCCATGCGCCCGGCATATTGCTTGTCCCACAAAAGGTTCCAGCTCGGCTCCGGGTTCTTCACCAGATCGGTGCGGTAAAGGATCGAGGTGTTGCCCCAGTCCCACGGCACCATCCAGACTTTGCCGTCGCCGGCCTGCAGGTCGGGCAGGTTCTTGAAAACCGGAAAGATCGAATCCCAGTTCTTGATGCGCTTGGTGTCGATTGGCTGCAGCAGGCCTTCCTTGTTCCAGCGCGCCACCTTGTCGTAGCAGGGATGCGCGACGTCAGGACGGAAACCGGCCTTGACCTTGGTGAAGGCGTCATCGTCGTCGCCGAACATCGAGGCCTCGACACCATCGGGGTGTGCGGCGAGGAAGCTCTTGTTGAAGTCGGGAAGTTCGTAGCCCGACCAGGTGAAATATTGCAGCTTGTCGGCCGCAAGCGCGACGGTCGACGAAAGCGCCAGCGCGAAGGCTGCCAATCCGGCTTGGACTGTCTTGCGATTTATCGATTTCAGGTCGAATGCCATTGCAGTTCTCCTCTTTCGGTTTCTTCTGGTTTGGACAGGTTGGCGGGCACTGGCCGCTGAGCGGCGGCGAGCCCGCGATGGCGCAGGATTTCGGCAGTTGCCGCGATGACGAAGGACACGGCCAGGATGGCCGTGCCCAGTGCCATGACGGTGGGCAGCGATTTCGGGAAACGCAGCTGGCTCCAGATATAAAGCGGCAAGGTCGGTTCGGTGCCGGCGAGGAAGAAGGCGACGATGAACTCGTCGAATGAGGTCAGGAAGGCCAGCATGAACGCTGATACAATGGCGGGCAGGCTGAGCGGCAGCATGACCCGCCTGAATGTCGTCCAGTCGGAGGCGCCGAGATCGAGTGCCGCCTCGTGGATGGTCTTGGGTATAGCGGCGAAGCGGCTTTTCATGATCACCACCGTCGTCGGCAGCGCCACCAATATGTGGCCGAGCACGATGGCCGTGCGTGACGGTCCGAAGCCAATGAGGTTGACCAGGATCAGCAACGAGATGCCGACGATGACGCCGGGGATCAGGATCGGCAGCCGCGCGATAGCGCTGATCGTGAACGCAAGCGGCGAACGGCCGAAGAGATCCATGTAGGACACGGTGATGCCGCAGAGCGTGGCACCGGTGGCGGCAATTGCACCGATGACGAGGCTGTTGGCAAGCGCGCCGGACAGCGCCGAATTGCCGGACAGCGTCGTGTACCATTCAAACGTGAAGCCTTGCAGCGGAAACGCCGCCTGGATCGAATCGTTGAAGGAAAACAGCGGGATCAGCGAGATCGGCAAATAGAGGAATACCAGATAGACAAGCACGTAGGCGCCGAGCCAGCGGCCACCTTGCTTTGCGTCTATGCGCGCGGCGCTCATGTGCGGCTGCCAAACCTGCGGTCGGCGGAACGCACGACAAGCACCACGGCAAGGATGACCAGCATGACGGCAACGGCGAGTGCTGCGCCGAACGGCCAGTCATTTGCCTTGCCGAACTGGGCCTGGATCAGCGAGCCGATCATGGTGCTGGCAGGGCCGCCGACCAGCGCAGGGGTGACATAATCGCCGACCGTCGGCACGAAGACGACGAGAGCCGCCGCCAGCACCCCCGGCATCGAATTCGGCAGCACGACGCGGCGAAAGCTGGTGAACGGTCTGGCGCCGAGATCGGAAGCAGCTTCGAGCAGCGATTTCGGGATCGTGTCCAGCGCCACATAGATAGGCAGGATGGCGAACGGCGCATAGGCGTGAGCCAGCGTGACGACGACGGCGGCCGGCGTGTTGAGAAACCCCAGTGTCGGTTCGGACCAGATGCCGCTTTCGACGAGCGCCGAGTTCAGCACGCCATTGTAGGCAAGCACGATCTTCCAGGCGAAGACGCGCAAGAGATAGCTGGTCCAGAACGGCAGCGTCACCAGAAACAGCAGCAGCCCGCGCCGCCGTCCGGCATGGAAGGCCAGGTAGTAGGCGACGGGATAGGCGGTGACGACCGTCGCCAGCGTCACCAGGCCGGCAATGGCCAGCGAGCGCAGCGTTACCGACCAGTACAGCGGGTCGGATGCCACGGTGATGAAATTCGCAAAAGTGAAGCCGTCGCCCAGCAGCGAACCGTCATTGCCGCGAAGGGCGAGGAAAACCACGAGGCCGAGGGCAAACAGGATCAGGAAGAAGGTGACCAGCCCGCCCGGCAGCAGCATGGCCAACCGGAAACCCGTCGAGGACCGGGACTCCGGCAGCGGCTGCCTTGAAACGATGGTCGACATCGGGGTTGCCCATCGAAATTTGAAATCACTTAAGAATTTTTCAGAATCGTGAAACTGTCAAGCTGATTCCTGCATCGGCATAAAATCAGCGCTCGAATGCATCCAGCATACGATACCAAGCGATCGTCGCGGCGACGCCGACTTGCCGAAAGACGTGGAATGGGATCGGCCGCATCGGCGAGACCGGGAACGGCAATTGCCTGGCGTCGCCGCTCGCCAGATAGCCAGCAATGCGCTCGCCAAGCGCGGTCATCAGGCCGACGCCACGGCCCTGGCAGCCGACCACGGCCATCAGGCCCTGCTCGGGCTCGTGTATATGCGGGAGGTGATCCGGCGTCATCGCCACCCGGCCAAACCAGCGCTTTTCGATTGCGACTCCGGATAGCGCCGGATACAGCCGGAGCAGCGCGCGCTCGAGATGCGCCCAATCACTTTCGCTGGTCGGCAGCGCCATTCGGCCGCGCCCGCCGAGCACCAGCCGCCCGTCGGCACTCTTGCGGTAATAAACGAGGATGCGACGTGAGTCCGATACGGCTTGCCCTTCCGGCAGAATCCCGGCCGCCAGATCGGGTGGCAGCGGTGCTGTCGCGATCTGGAAGGAGTGCAGCGGAACGATCGTCTCGGCGAGACCGGGGAGCAGGTCACCGGTATAGGCGTTTGTCGCCAGAATGACCGCTTTGGCCTGCAATTCGGCGCCGCCCTCCGTCGAGATGCGCCAAATGCCGGCGTTGTGATCGAGGCGCATCACCTTCTGGTGTTCGGCGATCTTCACGCCCGCGGCCGAGGCGATCCGTGCCAGTTCCGACGTGTAGGCAAGTGGATCAATCACGCCGGCCCGGCGGTCGAGCCAGCCACCGAGATAGCCCTGAGCGCCAGTCAACGCGGCGATCTCGGTCTGGCTCAGAAGCCGGACATCGGCGCCACGGTTCCGCCACTGCCGGTCCCTGTTCGCCGCCGCCTCCAGCGCCGTCTCGGTGTGCGCTGCCTGGATCCAGCCATTGCGGACGAACGGCACTGGCAGGTTCTCGTCGCGGATCAATTCGAAGACGGCGTCCGCTGTCGAGGCGGCAAAATTGACGAGGATCTCGCCGCGTTCGGAGCCAAAATGCTCCAGCAGCCATTCCGGATCATATTTCAGGCCGGGGATGACCTGACCGCCATTCAGGCCCGATGCGCCCTGGCCGATTTCGCCGGCTTCCAGCACCTGCACGGCAAGGCCGAACCGGGCTGCATGCAAGGCTGTCGACAGACCGAGAATCCCGCCACCCACAATGACGACATCGGCACACTGGCCGCCGGGAAGAAGCGACCGGAACGCAGGGGCCGCCGGCGGCTTCTGCCAGATCGGATCGGAAAACGGTAGGGGCAAGGGTCACCTGAATGTACTTCGTCAAATGAAAATCCTAGTGACGATTTCACGATTTTGAAAGAGCGTTTGATCTCGGCATCAGCGGATTGAAGAGGATGGCGTCCGCCGATGCGAAATGCAGCGCAGGGCTCGACCGCGAGGAACGGGATAGACCTTTGGCAGGATTTTGTTGAAAGTGCCGTCGCCGCTGGCCAGGCTCTTTATGAACCATTGGTCCGGCGGCGACGACCGTCGCAGCAGAACAAGACAAGCCGAGGACCGCAAGCCATGACGAACACTACTATCCTGCCTGACGAGGGACTCTTCTTCGGCCGCGTCCGGACAAGCGAAGCGTCGCATCCGCTGGTGGTCACAGTGCGCGGCGGCACGGTCTTCGACATCACCTCGAGCATGGCACCAACCGTGCGCGACGTCTGCGAGATGCCGGACCCGGCAGGCTACGTCCACGCCGCCGCGGGCGAACCGATCGGATCGCTCGATGCGATCGCCGCCAACAGTTTCCAGGCCGCGCGCGATCCGCAAAAACCGTACCTGCTCTCTCCGGTCGACCTGCAGGCGATCAAGGCATCGGGCGTCACCTTCGTCGTCAGTCTGCTCGAACGGGTCATCGAGGAGCAGGCGCGCGGCTCGGCCGAGAAGGCGGACGCCATTCGCGCCGACATTGCCGGGCTGATCGGCCACGATCTGTCGAAGCTCAAGCCAGGCTCGCCGGAGGCGATGGAGATCAAGGCCAAGCTGATCCAGCGCGGCGCCTGGTCGCAATATCTGGAAGTGGGCATCGGCCCCGACGCCGAAATCTTCACCAAATGCCAGCCGATGGCGTCGGTCGGCTTCGGCGCCGATGTCGGCCTGCATCCGGTCTCCACCTGGAACAATCCGGAGCCGGAGATCGCCATGATCGCCGCCAGCAGCGGCAAGATCGTCGGCGCCACGCTCGGCAACGACGTCAATCTGCGCGACGTCGAAGGGCGCTCGGCGCTGTTGCTCGGCAAGGCCAAGGACAACAACGCCTCGGCCGCGCTCGGCCCGTTCATCCGGCTGTTCGACGATAATTTTTCCATTGGTGACGTGAAGCAGGCCATCGTGCGGCTGAAGGTCGAGGGCGAGGACGGTTTCTCGCTGGAAGGCGCCAGCTCGATGGCCGAGATCAGCCGCTCGCCCGAAGAGCTGGTCGCCGCCGCCATGGGTCCGCATCACCAGTACCCCGACGGGATGGCGCTCTATCTCGGCACCATGTTCGTGCCGTCAAAGGATCGCGGCGAAAAGGGCAAGGGCTTCACGCACAAGGTCGGCGACATCGTCACCATCTCCTCGGAGAAATTCGGCGCCCTGATCAACCGGGTACGGCTGTCGCCCGACTGTCCCCACTGGACCTACGGCGCCAGCCATCTCTTGCGCGACCTTGCCAGGGCCGACCTCATCTAGCTTCCGTCCCGCCTGCGCCTCGTCTTCGGCGCGAGTGCCGCTTGCCGCAAAAGATATCAGCCAAACTGATGCGATCTGATGGGATGGCTGATGGCGCGTCGTCGTGCGCCAACTACCACTGGCAAATGGAGGCTTGCCATTGATCGAAAAACCGGATGCTCTGATGCATCCAGATCGCCGCTGGCAAGAATACGGTCAGGGCTTGCCGTGATCGTCGCCGGAGCTGAAGGACGTTTTCAAAATGGGAGGAAATCAAATGCTGACGAGGCTACGACTATTTGTATTCGGCTTGATCGTGGCGCTGGCGATTCCGGCGGCGGCACAGGCCAAGACCTTCTACTGGATTTCGCATGGCGGCCCGGCCGACCCGGTCTGGACCTACTTCCTCGCCGGCGCCAAGCAATGGGCGACGGACACCGGCAATACCGTCAACACCTCGTTCCACAATGGCGACGTGTCGTCCCAGCAAGAGGCTGTTCGCGCCGCCATCGCGGCGAAGGCCGACGGTATCACCACCACCAGCCCCGACCCGGGCAGCCTTATCGAGCTCGTCAAGGAGGCACGAGCGGCAAACATCCCGATCATCAACTTCAACACGCCCGATCCGAAGGCGGACTTCAACGCCTATGTCGGCGGCGACAACGTCACCTTCGGCAAGAACTGGGCTCAGTATCTGGTCGACAAGGGCCTGGTGAAGAAGGGCGATTTTGTCTGGATGCCGGTTGAAATCCCCGGCGCCACCTACGGCGTCCAGGAAGAAGAGGGCATCAAGAGCGTCTTCGAGCCGCTCGGCATCACCTATGAAATCACCGAAGCCACGCTCGACCAGGCCGAAGCAATCAACCGCATGGTCGATTATCTCACCGCCAACAGGGCCAAGGTCAAGGCGATCATTGGACTCGGCGACCTGGTGACCGGCTCGATCAAGCGGGTGTTCGACCAGGCCGGCATCAAGCCGGGTGAGATCCCGGTCGTCGGCTGGGGCAACTCGCTCGACACCACCCAGGAGGTGCTGACCGGCTACGTCAATGCCGCGCAGTGGCAGGATCCGCAGGCGACCAGCTATGTGGCGCTTTCGATCGCCAACATGGCCGCGAGCGGCATTCCGCCCGGCTTCGACGTGATCACCGGCGCGCTCTACGAAAAGGACTCCGCACAGGTCTACGACGACATCCTGTCCGGAAAATAAAACCGCGATCGGGATGATCGCGGCACGCCTGCCACGATCATCCCCATCATCCTGCCGAGCCTCGAACCGCCTCATGCGGCGCCGGGGTTGGCCAGTTCCAACCATGTCGCGGGTCCAACGTGGAAAACAGTTCCATCATCCAACGCTCGATCGCCAGGCCGGAATTCGGGCCCTTCGTGCTGCTTGTCGTCGAGCTCGCGGTGTTCTGGGGGTTCAACCACGATTTCCTGTCGCCGCAGAACATCAGCAACATACTCGCCTTCACGGTCGAGCTCGGCCTGATCGCGCTGGCGATGACGCTGTTGATGACTTCAGGCGAATTCGACCTTTCGGTCGGATCGCTGTTCGGCTTCTCGCCCGTCTTGATGTGGACGCTCTTCAACAGCGGCCTCACCTCGCTGGAGGCCGGCTTCGTCGTGGCCTTGCTGGTTGCCGCCTTCATCGGGCTGGTCAATGGCTGGTTCGTGACGCAACTCAAGATACCGTCCTTCCTGGTGACGCTCGGCATGCTGCTGGTGGTGCGCGGCACCGCTCTGTTCGTCACCAGCGGATTTCCGCAGCGGACCTGGAGCGCCGAAGGCAGCTGGCTCGCCGAGGCGCTGGTCGGCGATTTCTTCATCGGGCCGTTCCGCATCTACATGTCGCTGTTCTGGTTCATCGCAGCCGCGATCGCACTTGGCTACGTGCTGACGCAGAGCCGGACCGGCAACTGGATCCAGGCGGCCGGCGGCAACCCCAATGCGGCAAGGGCGCGCGGCGTCAATGTCAGCGGTGTCAAGATCGGCCTGTTCATCCTGTCGTCGATCATGGCTTCGCTTGCCGGCGTCATCAGCTCGCTGCGCACTTCGGCCGCCAACCCGAACAGCGGCACCGGCTACGAGCTCGAAGTCATCGCCATGGTGGTGATCGGCGGCACGGCGCTGACCGGCGGACGCGGCACCATCATCGGTACTGTGCTCGGCATCCTGATCCTGCGCGTGATGCGCAACGGCATCGTGCTGATCGGCGTGCCTGGGCTTGCCTACAACATCTTCATCGGCGCGATCATCCTCGGCATGATGGCGCTCCACTCATGGCTGGAACGCCGGCATCAGGCGGGAACTTGAACCATGACTGAGCCGCTTGTCCGCATGGAAAACATCCGCAAGTCTTACGGGCGCGTGCAAGCGCTGGTGGACGCCAATTTCCATGTCAACGAAAGGGAGATCGTCGGTCTGCTCGGCGACAATGGCGCCGGCAAGTCGACGCTGATCAAGGTCTTATCGGGTGCGGTCCCGCTGACCAGCGGCGACATCTTCATCCGCGGCAAGAAGGTGGCCTTGCGCAGCACAAGCGACGCCATCGCCCACGGCATCGAGACGATCTACCAGGACTCCGCACTGGTCACGCAATTGTCGATCGCGCGCAACCTGTTCCTCGGGCGCGAGCCGATCAAGCCGCCGCGTTTCCTCAACCGTATGGACCAGGAGGCGATGAACGTGGTCGCCCGGAACCTGCTCAAGCAGGTCGGCATCTCGAAGAACATCCCGCCGACCACACCGATCGGCTCGCTCTCCGGCGGCGAGCGGCAGGCCGTGGCGATCGCGCGCGCCATGCATTTCGACAGCGACCTCATCATCCTCGATGAGCCGACCAACAATCTCGGCGTCGCCGAGACGCAAGGTGTGCTGAGCTTCGTGCGCAGCGCCCGCGATTCGGGCCATTCCTGCATCTTCATCGCCCACAACATCCACCACGTCTTCCAGGTGGTCGACCGCATCGTCGTCATGCGCCGCGGCAAGGTGGTTGCCGACGATATCGATCCGAAGAACACCAACGTCGCGGAAGTCGAACGGATCATCACCGGCATGTCCGACAAGGAGATCCGTGACGCCATCGCGCAGGGGAAGCAACCACAAGGCTGAGTGGCCAGTTGGAAGCCGGGTTGGCCGTATCTCTGGTACAGGATCACATCGGCTCCTATGACTGCGACAATGAAAGCCACCGTTGCGGACATCGCCAGAAGCTGCGGGCTGTCGACCGCGACGGTCGACCGGGTGCTGAACAACCGGCCGGGCGCCAGCGCCGCCAACCGGCAGCGGGTGATGGAGGCGGCCAAGCAGCTTGGCTATTTGCCGGTCGTGGATCAGGTCACGCTGCCCTCGCGGCCGGCGCATCTCGAGTTCTTCCTGCCGATCGGCTCCAATGCCTTCATGACGGATCTGGCAAATCACATCGAGGACTATGCTGCCCGCCTGCCGCTCGTCGCCTCCTGCCGGATCCACAAGCTCGCCGGCATCTCGCCGAGCTCGTTGCAGACGGCCGTCGAAAACCTCTCGCTCAAGGCAAACGGCGTCGGTGTCATCGCCATCGACCACCCGAGAACGCGCAACATCCTGCGCGAGATCGTCGAAGCCGGCATCCGCCTGGTCACGCTGGTGTCGGACGTTCCGGGCGCACCACGATCGGCCTATGTCGGCATCGACAACCGTGTCGCAGGGCGCACCGCAGCCCTTTTGATGGGACGTTTCCTGGGCGGTCGCACGGGCCATCTGGCAATGATCGTCGGCTCACGCTCCTATCGCGGGCATGAGGAACGCGAAATGGGCTTTCGCTCGGTGCTCGGCGAGGAGTTCCCCAATTTGACTGTGACCAGCGCTGTCGAGATCAACGACGAGCCTGATATCAGCTATACGGCGACGATGAAGGCGCTGCACAACGAGCCGGAACTGCTCGGCATCTATTGCGTGGGCGCCGGACGCTCGGGCGTGGCGAAAGCGCTGCTGGAAGCCAAGCCGCGAAGGAAGCCGGTGTTCATCTGTCACGACCTGACAAGAGCGACACGCGGCTATCTCGTCGACGATCTGCTCGATGTCGTCATCGACCAGAATGCACGGCTGATCGCCGAGCAATCGGTCATTCGCCTGCTCGGCTCGATCGCTTCCTCGGCGCCTTATCTGACGCGGAAATTTATCGAGCCGCGCCTTATCTTCAAGGAGAACGTTCCGGTCCAGTGATGCCACGCAAGCGCCACGGTCGGTCTCGGCGATGGTTAAAATTCGGTTGATACCGCGAATCTGCACATCTGCTATGCATCTTTTGCTATTGCCGAATCATTGGGCAATTGATAGTTTCACAGGTGTCGGCCATCTACTCCTCCCAGATGCGATGCCGACGCTGAGTGCGGCGCACCTCCTCCCGCGTCGTATTCGAAATCGAGCCCGCTGCCACCTCCTCCCGGCAGCGGGCTTTTTTTGTTCTGGGTGTCGGGCAAGGCGGCGGCAATCGCCAGCCCCATTGGAATCCCGCCACACTTGTCACTCTCGCCAATTCGCCATCGGGCCTAGCCTGCTCACAACCAGCAGCGACCGCCGCGCGCAAGAGCGCGGCGACAGACCGGCAACGGAGACGTGAGATGGCAGCACATGCCAAGGCAAAAGAGCACTCGCGGCGCGGCTTGCAATGAACACGCCAGCGATCGTTTCGCCGCTTGCGAGACTATCTGGCCCTGAACGAGGTGATCAGGCCTTCCGCCATGCGAACAAACTGCGCGCTGGGGCCTTCGGCTCCGACGCTTTGCAGGCTGACACGGGCGCCTTCAAGCAGCAGCGACAATGTATCGGCAAGAAGCTCTGCCTGGCCGATGCCGGCATCCCGACACAGGCCGACGAGGCGGTCGCGCTGAGCCTGCTTGAGTTCCTTGATTACCCGACGGGCCGGATGGTCGGTCTCGCTCAACTCGATGGCGGCGTTGGCCATGTCGCAACCGCGGCCGTCCATCATCAGGCAATCGGCTGCCATCCGGACCCAGGCATGCAGTTGCGCAAGCTTGTCGCCCGGATGCTCGGCCTCGAACTTTTGCCACATCGCGTTGGCGCTACATGCGGTCGCCCGCAGGCACTCGATGACCAGATCGTCCTTGGACTCGAAATGACGGTAGAGCGTCATCTTGTTGGTACCGGCGGCCTCAGTGATCGCGTCGACGCCGACGCCCTTGATGCCATGCTTGTGGAACATATCCCGTGCCGTCTCCAGGATGCGATCCCGAGGGCGGATGCGTTCCGCAGTGCCGTCTTCCATCAAAACCTCCTTGGTTTCCGGGATTTCCGAAAAATCCCTCGGCACACCTCTTGACTAGGGTGTTACCGGTCTGTAACTTCTAGATGTTACTTACTGGTAACACCCCCATTGCCTCGTGTCAATCTCGCAGGCGCCTGTGAACAGCCTCCGCCAAATCGGCCCAGGCATGAAACTGCGCCCCAGGCGACTTTGGCCGCGAAAAGGAAGACCACCCGATCTGCGGCGGCGTACGCCACAGATCGCCAAAGCCAGGAGCCGCTACGATGTCGCAGCGCAAAGATTTGACGATCGACGAAGTTGTGAAGGATCCGATGATCCGGATGCTGATGCAGGCCGACCGTGTCGACCCGCGCTCTTTCGAGACGATGCTGCGTACCCTTGCGGATGCGCAAGGCCGCAGCCGCAAGGCGCCGCCTCGTTTCCTGGAGGATTCCGGGCAAAGCCGCAGCCGGCGGCTGTCCAGGCTGGCCAAGGCCTTTGGCCAGGCGAGAGCATCGGGCGAGGCGTGCGTATCATGGTAAATTTCTTCATCCACCGTCCGATCTTTGCATCGTCGATCGCCATCATCATGGTGCTCGCCGGGGCGATCTGCTATTTCCTGCTGCCTGTCTCGCAGTTTCCCGATATCACGCCGCCTCAGGTCGTGGTCAGCGCCAACTATCCTGGCGCCAGTGCGCAAGTCGTGGCCGACACCGTCACGACGCCGCTCGAACAGCAGATCAACGGCGTTCAAGGCATGACCTATATGTCGTCGTCGAGCTCCAATGACGGCTCGTCGACGATCACCGTTACCTTCGAGGTCGGCTATCCCCTGAGCACCGCCGCCGTCGATGTCCAGAACCGCGTCTCACAGGCGGCGTCCTCGCTGCCGGCCATCGTCAACCAGGGCGGCGTGACGATCAAGAAGCAGAACCCGAACTTCGTCCTGATCGTCAATCTCACCTCGCCCGACGGCTCCGTCGATCCGGTCGCGCTCAGCAACCTCGCCTACCTGCAAGTGGTCGACCCGCTGAAGCGCCTGCCCGGCGTCGGCGACGTGCAGATCTTCGGCGAGCGGCGCTATTCGATGCGCGTATGGCTCGATCCCGACAAGCTCGCCAATCTCGGCATCACCGCCGTCGATGTCCAAAACGCCATTGCCGAGCAGAATGTCCAGGTCGCGGCCGGCAAGATCGGGCAGTCGCCGGCGCCGGCCGGCACCGCTTTCGAAATGCAGGTCAATGCCGTCGGCCGACTGAGCGATCCCAAGGAATTCGGCGATATCATCGTGCGCGCCGATGCCGCGAACGGTTCGCTGGTGCGGTTGCGCGACGTCGCGCGCATCGAACTCGGCGCCCTGCAATACTCGTCGTCGGCGTTCTTCGGTGAGGACCCGACCGTGGTGCTCGCGGTCTACCAGATGCCAGGCTCGAACGCCCTCGACCTGCAGCAGCGCGTCAAGGACAAGATGCAGGAACTGTCGGCCCGCTTCCCGAAGGGCGTCAGCTACGCCATGCATTACGATACGACACGTTTCGTTTCGGCGTCGATGCACGACGTGCTGGTCACGCTCGGCGAGGCGCTGGTCCTGGTTGTCGCGGTGGTGTTCATCTTCCTGCAGAGCTGGCGCACCACGATCATCCCGACGATCGCGATTCCCGTGTCGCTGGTGGCCACGCTCGTCGTCATGTACATGTTCGGCTTCTCGCTGAACATGCTCAGCCTGCTCGGCATGGTGCTGGCGATCGGCCTAGTTGTCGATGACGCGATCGTCGTCGTCGAGAATGTCGAACGCCAGCTGGAGGCCGGCCTCAAACCGCTGGCTGCCACGCGCGCGGCGATGGCCGAGGTCACCGGCCCGATCATCGCCACGACCGCCGTGCTGATGGCCGTGTTCGTGCCAGTCGCCTTCATACCCGGCGTTTCCGGCCGGCTCTACAACCAGTTTGCCCTGACGGTGGCGATCTCCTTCGGCATCTCCGCCTTCGTCTCGTTGACGCTCACCCCGGCGCTCAGCGCCGCTTTCCTGCGCCACCGCCCGGCAACGCAATTCGTGCTGTTCCGCTGGTTCAACACGGGCTTCGATCGGCTGTCGCATGCCTATGCCAATGGTGTGCGCTTCCTCATCCGCCTGCGCTGGATCATGCTCGGCATATTCGCGGCTGGGCTTGTCGCCACCTATTTCGTCTGGCAGCGCCTGCCCTCGACCTTCCTTCCGGTCGAGGACCAGGGCTATTTCTTCGTGGTCATCCAGTTGCCGGATGGGGCGTCGCTGGAACGCACCGACGCGGTGGCGCGGAAGGCACGCGACATCCTGCAGAACACGCCTGGTGTCGATATCGTCGGCTCGATCAGCGGCTTGAACTTCCTCACCAGTGCCGCCCAGTCGAACTCGGCGGTGGAATTCGCCATCCTGAAGCCATGGGACGAACGCGGCCCTGACCAGAGCGCCTCGAAGCTCGTCGCCGACGTGCGCTCGAAGCTCATGGAACTTCCGGAAGCGTTCGCGCTAAGCTTCGATCCGCCTTCGATCCCGGGCATCGGCACGACCGGCGGCTTTGAATTCCAGGTGGAGGACCTGACCGGTCGCGGCAGCGCTGCGCTCAACGACGCTACGCAGGCCGTGCTGGCCGAAGCTCGCAAACAGCCCGAGCTCAACCCGCAGCAATTGTTCTCGTCGTTCTCGACCTCGACGCCGCAGTTCAACTACGACCTCGATCGCAACAAGGCGAAGCTGCTCGGCCTCAGCCTGCCCGACGTGTTCAACACACTGCAGATCTATCTCGGCTCGCTCTATGTGAACGACTTCAACCTGTTCGGCCGCACCTTCCGGGTGACGATCCAGGCGGACAAGGATGCACGTGCGGGTGCGGCAGACATTTCGCGGCTCTATGTGCGCAATGCCTCCGGCGGCATGGTGCCGTTGAGCACGCTCGGCAAGCTGGTGCCTATCGTCGGCCCGGAAACCGTCCCGCATTACAACAACAATGCGTCGGCCCTGATCAATGGCGGTGCCGCACCCGGCTTCTCCTCGGGCCAGGCGGTCGCTGCGATGGAACGTGCCGCCGCCACGGCGCTGCCGAAGGATTTCGGCTACGAATGGACGGGCATCACCTATCAGGAGCTCAAGGCCGGATCGATCGCCTCGATCGTCTTCGGTCTCGCCATGGTCTTCGTCTTCCTGATCCTTGCCGCCCAATATGAGAGCTGGGCCATGCCCTTCATGGTCCTGCTCGCGGTGCCGCTTGCCCTGTTCGGCGCCTTTGTCGCCTTGCTTATGCGCGGCATGCAGATCGACGTCTATTCGCAGATCGGTTTCGTCATGCTGATCGGGCTGGCGGCGAAGAACGCCATTCTGATCGTGGAGTTTGCCCGGCGCCGGCGCGAGGAAGGTCTCAGCATCGTCGACGCCGCAATGGAAGCGGCGCGCCTGCGGCTGCGGCCCATCCTGATGACCGCCTTCGCGTTCATCCTCGGTGTGCTGCCGCTGATGTTCTCGACAGGTGCCGGTGCAGCCAGCCGCCAGTCGATCGGCACCACCGTCTTTGGCGGCATGGTCGCAGCGACGATCCTGTCGCTGGTGTTCGTGCCGGTCTTCTACGCGGTGATCGAGCAGCTGCGCGAGCGCGGCAGCAAGAGCGAGCCTGTCGCCGAACCGACTGAACCAACTGCCGAACCCGCTTTCGAGCGATTGGCCGAAGCGGCCGAATAGAATTGGAGAATGATCATGCGTAAATGGAAAATTGCGTTGGGAGCGGCTGTTGCCGTGGGGGCGGTCTCGATGGCCAGCGTCCACTTGCTCGACATGGGTAATTTCGGCCTCAACGCCGGCACGGCAGGGGCGGCAACGCCTGAGCCCGCGGCGCCCGAGCCCGCGGCTTTTGTCATGCCGGTGCCAGTGGTGAGCGTCGTCAAGAAGACGATCCCGATCTATCTCGACTATGCCGCTCGCACCGAGCCGATCCGCAGCATCACGCTGCAGGCGCGCGTGCCGGGGTATCTGCAGGAGCAGGTCGCGCCCGACGGCAGCGATGTCAAGAAGGGCGACCTTCTCTACAAGATCGCTCCAGAGGATTTCCAGGCGGCCCTTGAACAGGCGAAGGCTCAGGTCCAGCGCGACGAAGCAACGCTCGACTATGCACGATCCAACCTTGGTCGCGGCACCGAACTGGCCAAGAGCGGATACATCGCCAAGGATGCGTTCGACCAGCGCACCAGCAGCTTGCGCGAGGCCCAGGCATCGCTCGCCGTCAACCAGGCGGCTGTGCGGACCGCCGAGCTCAATCTGAGCTATTCGGAAATCAAGGCGCCGTTCGCCGGGCGCGTCGGCCGCAACCAGGCCTCGGTCGGAACGCTGGTCAGCGTCGCCGGCACAGTGCTCAACACGCTGGTGCAGCTCGACCCGATCTATGTCACCTTCAATCCGAGCGAAACGGATCTGGCGCAGATCGAGGAAGCCCGCGCGACGGGACCCATCGATGTCGACGTCCTGCTTCCCGGCGATACGGAACCGCGCCACAAAGGTCAGCTCACCTTCATTGACAACACGGTCGATCGCTCGACCGGCACCATCACCGCACGCGCGACGATCGGCAATGCCAAGTTCACGCTGCTGCCGGGCCAATATGTTCGCGTCAGGCTGCATATCAAGCAGCAGCCAGATGCACTGATGGTGCCGCAGACGGCATTGGGATCGAGCCAGCTCGGCAAGTATCTCTACGTCGTCGGCAAGGACAATACTGTCGACCAGCGCATTGTTTCGCTGGGGCCGACCAACGGCGACCTGGTGGCGATCTCGAGCGGCGTAGCGGAAGGCGACCAGGTGATAACAGGCAATCTGCAGAAGATCGGCCCGGGAATGCCTGTCTCGCCGCTGCCACAGAAACCTGCCACCTGATACCCCCCCATCAGGCCCGGTCCAGCGGCGCCCCCGGCTATGCCGAGGGCGCCGTTTTGCTGAGCAGTTCGACAAGGCCGGCGACATCGGCACAGCTTCGAAGAATTGCTTGCCTATGCGCGCTGCCTCGAACAGTGTGTTTCCAGAGGCGTCAAGGCCGATCGCGCCGGCCTGACGCGCAACCGGCCTGACGGCAGTTGAGCCCAGCGGACGATGCAGGTTGGCGGCTTCGTCAGGGCGTCACAGCGACGGACAGAAAAATTGCGGATCAAAACCATCAAGGCCTACCATGTCGTGCAGCCCTTTGTGGACGGGCCCTACCGCATGTCCAAGGGGCGTGTCGCCGCCGCGTTCGACGCGGTGATCGTCGCAATCACCTCCGACAGCGGGCTGACCGGCTGGGGCGAGATGGCGCCGCTCGGCAATTTCTACTCGCCCGCATTCTCGGCCGGCACTCGCGCCGGCGTCATCGAAATTGCGCCGCATCTGCTCGGCCACGATCCTCGCGCCTTGGCCAGTATCGGCAGGCTGATGGACACGGTGTTCAAGGGCCATCCCTACATCAAATCGGCGCTCGACATGGCCTGCTCGGATCTCGCTGCACGCGCCGCCGACATACCGCTGGTGACGCTGCTCGGCGGGCGCGAGAGCGAGACGGCGGAACTCTACAAGGTCGTCTCCCATGGCACCGTCGACGCGATGGCCGCACTGGCCAAGCGCATCGTCAGGGACGGGTTTCACCGGCTGCAGGTCAAGGTCGGCGGCAACGTCCATGACGACATCGAGCGCGTCACCGCGGTCGCCGCTTCGGTGCCGAAGGGCACCGTCATCTTCTGCGACGCCAATGCCGGCTGGACGCCCTATCAGGCGCGCCAGTTCGCTGACGCGACGCGCGCCATCGACTACACGTTCGAGCAGCCCTGCACCACGATCGACGAATGCATGTCGGTCCGCCGCTCGCTCGACAAGCCGATGGTGCTCGACGAATCCGTCGCCTCGCTGGACGACGTGCTCGACATCCACCGCAAGGGCGCGGCCGACGGGCTGACGCTGAAAATCTCGCGGCTCGGCGGCGTGACCAGGACGCGGCAGATCCGCGACCTTGCCGTCGACCTGGGCTTCATGATCACCGTCGAGGACACCGGCGGCGCCGAGATCGACACATCAGCCATGGCGCATCTGTCGCTGTCGACGCCGGAGGAGCGCCGGCTGCATGCCATTGCCTTCCACGAATGGGTGACGGTGCGCACCGCATCGAACAAACCGCCGGTTTCGGGAAGCCGCATGGGCATTCCGGACGGGCCGGGCCTCGGCATCGACGTTGTTCCCGACCTGCTTGGCGCGCCCTTCTTCGAGGTCGGCAGCTGATAGACTGGCATGCGCCAGCATTCCGGCTGGCGCTCTCTGTTGCGCGGCTTCGTCGTTGGCGATAGGCACAGCGGCAGCTGAGCGGTCGTGAAACAGTTTTTTCGTCGCACTCGCTTGCTTGCGAGAAGGGATGTCACGGTTCGTCGCCGCCTGCATCCCAAGAGATCACCGCCTTCTGCGCCCCTCGCTGACCGCGCTGCCAAGCCGCAAGCCAAGGCTTGCACAAATTAAATCACAGAATGTTTGCGGGCACGGCTGCCGAATTGGCGGTTGAAATATTTTTCATTTGGAAATAGGAATGTTCAAAATGATGACTTCGACGCTGCGGCGCGTCAGGAACTGGAGGAAGCGACATGGCCCATCCGCAATTTGCAGCGGAACTTTTGCAGCGCGCTGAACAGCAGGGACCGATCACCATCGGGCTTGCCGGCGCCGGGCAGATGGGCACCGACATCGTCGTCCAGGTCGCGCTGATGCCGGGCATGCGGATCGGCGCCATTTCCGAGGTCAGGCCGCAGGCGGCGATCGACGCGGCGCTGCTCGCCGGCCACGACCGCTCGGATATCGTGCAGGCCGGCAATGCGGCGGCGATCGACCGCGCCATCGAGGCCGGCAAGATCGCGGTGACCGAAGATTTGCATGCGCTGGCGTCCGCCGGCCGCATCGACGTCATCATCGACGCGACAGGCAACCCCAACATCGGCACGCTGTTCGCGCTTGAAGTGATGAAGAACGGCAAGCATATCGTCATGCTCAACGTCGAGGCCGACATCACCATCGGCCGCTTCCTCAAGGAGGAGGCGCGCAAGGCCGGCGTCGTCTATACCGGCGCGGCCGGCGACGAGCCGGCCTGCACGCTGGAGATCATCGGCTTTGCCAGGAGCCTCGGCTTCAACATCATCGCCGCCGGCAAGGGCAAGAACAATCCGCTGAAGATCGATGCCATGCCGGCCGACTACGAGAAGGAGGCGGCCGAGCGCAATATGAATGCGCGCATGCTGGTCGAGTTCGTCGACGGCTCGAAGACGGCGATCGAGATGGTGGCGATCGCCAACGCCACCGGCCTGGTGCCCGACGTGCCGGGCATGCACGGCCCGACCGCGACGCTGGAGGAACTCGCCGGCGTGCTTTGCCCGCGCGAGGATGGCGGCGTGCTGCACCGCAAGGGCGTGGTCGACTATTCGATCGGCAAGGGCGTGGCGCCCGGCGTGTTCTGCATCATCGAGACCAGGCATCCGCGCGTGCTGGAGCGCATGATCGACCTCAAGGTCGGCAAGGGCCCGTATTTCACGATCTTCCGCCCCTATCATCTGACCAGCCTGGAAGTGCCGCTGTCGGCGGCGCGCGCCGTGGTCTACAAGCGCGCCGACATGGAGCCGCTCGACCATCCGGTCGCCGAGGCGGTGGCGGTTGCCAAGAGCGAGCTTGCCCCTGGCCAGTCGCTCGGCATGATCGGCGAGAACGACTATCGCGGCTTCGCCATGACCTGGGAGGACGCGCGCGCCCGCGGCGCCCTGCCGCTCGGCCTCGCCGAACGCGCCAAGGTGGTCAAGCCGGTCAAGACAGGCGATTTCCTCACCTATGAAAATTGTGTACCCGACGATTCGATGGTGATAACCCAGATCCGCCGTCGTCTCGACCAGTCGGACGGACGGTTCGTTACGAACGCCGCCTGATCCGCTGGATTCCCGCCTGATGGACGATGTCGTAATCGGGATCGACGCCTCGACCACGGCCGTGAAAGCGATTGCCTTCACGCGCGACGGCAAGGAGCTGTTCCAGGCGCGCGAAGCCTACCCGCTTTCAAATCCCAGGCCCGGCCATTTCGAGCAGGATGCCGAACATTGGTGGACCGCGCTGCTCGGCGCCTTGAAGCAAGTCACCGAGGCGGTTGGCGCTGCCCGGGTGGCGGCGATCGCCATCGCCCACCAGCGCGAGACCTTCACGTTGATCGACCATGCCGGCAAGCCGCTTATTCCGGCGATCCTGTGGCTGGACGAGCGGGCGCGCCCGCAAGTCATCAGGCTTTCGGCGGAGCTCGGCCGCGAGACGATCCGCGACTGGAGCGGCAAACCGCCGGACCCGACGCCCGCGCTCTATGCGATCGCCTGGCTTGCCGAGCACCAGCCGCAAACGCTTGATGACGCAGCCGCACTCGTCGACGTGCATGGCTTCTTCGTCCACCGGCTGACCGGACGTCTGGTCACCAGCACGGCAAGTGCGGATCCGCTCGGGCTGCTCGACGTCAAGAATGGCACTTGGCACCCTCAGCTCGTCGAGGCCGCGGGGCTGCGCCCGGACCAGTTGCCGCGACTGGTCGCGCCCGGCGCGATCTGCGGCGGGCTTGGCGAAAGCGTGGCCCGGCTGATCGGGTTGAAGGCCGGCACGCCTGTTGTCGCCGGCGCCGGCGACGGCCAGGCGATGGGCCTTGGCATGGGCGTCTATGGCGACGGCAAAAACTACCTGTCGCTCGGCTCGGGCATCGTCAGCGGCTGTTACTCCCGTGGGATCACGACTTCGGACGCGTTTCGAACGCTGGTCTCGCCGACCGGCTCGGGCTTCATGCTGGAGACCGTGCTGCGCTCGGGCATGCAACTGGTCGACTGGATCGTTCGCACCACCGGCTCGCCGTCGGCTGCAGCGCTGGAGAAAGCAGCGGTCGACGTTGCCGCCGGCAGCGAGGGCCTGCTCGTCATGCCGTATTGGGCCGGTGTCATGAGCCCCTATTGGGACGGCGCGGCGCGCGGCGCCATTGTCGGCCTGTCGCTCGACCATGAGCCGAAGCACCTTTTTCGAGCGGTTCTGGAAGGCATCGCCTTCGAGCAGGCCATCGCCAGCGAGGCAATGGAAACTCAAGCGGCGGAAACCCAAGCGGCGCAAACGCAGGCGGCGGAAACTCTGGCCGGCGGCAAACCGGCGGCGATGATCGCCGCCGGCGGCGGCACCAACTGCGCCCTGCTGATGCGGATCATGGCAAGCGTGCTCGAGCGGCCGCTCTCAGTCTCGCCGGTCAACGAAGCCGCAGCGCTCGGCGCCGCCATGCTGGCGGCTTCCGCTATCGGATGGTTTGCCTCGCCTGAAACGGCGGCTGAGGCGATGGCCGCGCCGCCGACCCAGCATGTCGACCCCGTCGACGGGCTGGTCTCCGGTTACCGTGTGCGCAAGGCAATCTACCGCGACCTCTATCAGGCGACGCGCGAGACCCATGTGCGGCTCGGTGAAGTCGGGCAGGTTTAGCGGTTGAGCAGGCCCTTGGCGGCGTCCTCGTCGGTGATCAGAACCGATATCCTGGTGTTGGCAAGCGCCGCCCGCATGATGGCGATTTTTTCCTGCCCTCCCGAAACCAGGATGATGGCCGGGATGTCCGACAGGTCCTGCAGCGGATAGGCGCAGACCCGGCGGTTGACCTCATGGTCGACGAGCCGGCCGTCGGCGTCGATGAAATGGCATAAAATATCGCCAACTGCGCCGGCCGCCTGAAGCTCTTCGAGTTCGCTGGGCTTGATGAAGCCGTAATTGGCGATCGGACTGTCAGTGGAAAACGATCCGACGCTGAGCACGGCGATGTTTGCCCGGCGCGCGCGGAAGACGACGTCCTGAACGCTGCGCTGGCTCATGAAGGCTTCGCGCTGCTCCGGCCTGTCGGCATAGACCGGCACCGGCAGCAGAAAGCACTCGGCGCCGATCTTTTCGGCGAATTCCCAGGCGCTTTCGGTCGGGTTGAGCGGCTGGGCATGGGTGAGGCCGCCCAGCATGGAAACCACCGTCGTCCTGGCGATCGGCCGCCGCGGCAATTCATTGATGGCGAACTTCAGCGTGCGCCCCCAGCCCAGCGCGATGACATCGCCGGCATTCACATTGTCGGCCAGATAGGCGCCCGCGGCATGGCCGATCATCAGCGGCGCGTTGCTTCGGTCGGCGGCCGACGGCACCACAACGGCCTGGCTGAGCCCAAAACGCTGCTTCAGAGCCTCTTCCAGCACCAAGCATTCGACGACGCTGTCACGGATGCGGAACTGGACGACGCCCTCCTCGCGCGCGGCGGACAGGATGCGATGCACCTTGATGCGGCCGATGCCGAGGATCTCCGAAATCCTCTCCTGCGTCAGACCCTCGATATAATAGTGCCACGCGGCACGCGCCTTCAGCTCGGCATCCGGGAAGCGCGAGGCCTTGTCATTGTCTGTCATCGCCATCTTTTTGCCCTCCCGCGGTCGTCCGAATCCTTAAATGCCATTCAAATGGCGTTATCCGACCAAGCGACGCGAAATTATTCTGCGTGCCCGGGATTCGAGATTCAGGACATCGACAGGATACCTCTAAAACGTGAGTGAAAGCCAAAATGGTCAACATTTACTTCGTCTTGGCCGTCCTGCCCTGCTCAAGCAGCCGACATGAATCCGCAGGATGAGACCGGACGTGAAACGCGGCATTTCATGTCCTTTCGTAAGGCAAACCGGCTGGCGGCGCAAACCGGCGTGGAATGATGCGGTGGGCCTTGACAATTTTCCGACGAACAGTTTAGCTGAACAAAATTGCATATCAAAGATAAATTGTTCACAGGGAGGTGCCTGGTGAACAAGAGTGAGCCGACGACGCATCGCCGGATCGCTGATGGAGGAGACAAGATGGCTGTGAGCAACGGTGCAAGCGAGTTGAAGGCTGGCCCAAATGCACAGGCCGCGGCGGGCGCGAAGCTTTCGGCCCTGTTCGCCGGAACCATGGGACCGCTGATCGGGCTGGTGCTGCTGTGCCTTGCGCTGTCGGTGACCACCGACACCTTCCTCACCGTCCGCAACATCCTCAACGTGCTCGACCAGGTCACCGTGCTCGGCATCATGGCGATCGGCATGACGCTGGTCATCCTGATCGGCGGCATCGACCTGTCCGTCGGCTCCGTGCTGGCGCTCGCCGCCATGGTGATGGGGTTCGTCGCCCATCCCGACCACCTCAATCTCGGCATGCCTGCCGGCATCGTCACAGCGCTTGTCGTTGCTGGGCTTTGCGGGCTGGTTTCAGGCCTGCTCGTGACCGTCACCAGACTGCCGCCCTTCATCGCCACGCTGGCGATGATGTCGGTGGCCCGCGGTCTTGCCAACATGATCACCGACGGCTCGCAGATCATCGGCTTCCCCGACTGGTTCACCAGCCTGTCGATCATCCGCCATTTCGGCTTCCTGTCGGTCACCGTCGGCTTGATGATCGTTCTGGCCATCATCTTCGCGATCTTCCTGAACTATCGCGCGACCGGCCGCAGCCTCTACGCGATCGGCGGCAGCGCCGAGGTCGCCAGGCTGTCCGGCATACCGGTCAAGTCGCTGACCAACTGGGTCTACGCCGTCTGCGGCGTTCTGGCCGGGCTCGCCGGCATCGTGCTCGCGGCACGGCTTGATTCCGTCCAGCCGAGTTCCGGCTTCGGCTACGAGCTGGACACGATCGCGGCGGTGGTGATCGGCGGCGCCAGCCTGTCGGGCGGCGTCGGCTCGATCGGCGGCACCGCCATCGGCGTGCTCATCATCGGCGTGCTGCGCAACGGGCTGAACCTGCTTGGCGTGTCGCCCTTCATCCAGCAGGTGGTGATCGGCGTGGTGATCGCGCTGGCGGTGGCCACGGATACATGGCGGCGCAGAGCGCAATGAAGAGTGGGGCGCAATGAGATTCACCCGGATGTCCGGGCGAAAACGGATCGGTGATCCGAAACTGGGAGTTGTTCGGCCAAGGGGCGCCGTGATGCGCCGGCGGGACAGATTGAACATCAACGGAGGAAACACATGCTGACCAAACGTTCATTGCTGCTTGCTGCCGCGGCTGTCATTCCGCTGCTCGGACTGTCCGAGATGGCCTCGGCCAAGGAGGCCAAGAAGCTTGGTCTCGCCGTCGCCAACCTGCAGGCCGACTTCTTCAACCAGATCAAGCAGTCCGTCGAGGCCTATGGCAAGGAAAAGGGCATCGAGATCGTCACCGTCGACGCCAAGGGCGATTCGGCGACCCAGGTCAGCCAGGTGCAGGACCTGATCACGCAGAACATCGATGCGCTGATCTACATCCCGGCCGGCGCCACCGCCGCCACCGTGCCGACCAAGACGGCCAAGGCGGCCGGCATCCCGGTCATCAATGTCGACCGCAACGCTGAGGGCGCCCCCGGCGACACCTTCATCGCCACCAACAGCGTGGCATCGGCCAAGGCGGTTTGCGACTACATCGCCAAGCAGGCCGGCGGCAAGGGTGAGTTGATCATCATCCATGGCCAGAAAGGCACGACGCCCGAGGTCGACCGGTCGAAGGGCTGCGGCGAAGCGCTGAGCGCCTATCCCGACATTAAGGTGGTCGGCGAGCTGTGGAGCGAAGGCTGGCACCAGGACGAGGGCTTCAAGCTGACGCAGGACCTGTTGCAGTCGCATCCCGACGTGTCGATCGTCATCGGCCAGGCCGATGCGCTGGCGCTCGGTGCCGCGCAGGCGGTCAAGGTCGCCAATCCCGGCCACAAGGTCTGGATCGCCGGTTTCGACGGCGACGTGGCGGCGCTCAAGGCACTGAAAGGCGGCGTCTTCGACGTGACTGCGACGCAGCAGACGCAAGGCATGGGCCGGCTTTCGGTCGATGCGGCGATCAAGCTGGTGGCCGGCGAAACCGTTCCCGCAGAACAGCTGCAGGATGCGACGCTGACCACCAAGGACAATGTCGATCAGTTCATCGCCAAGCATCCTTAGTATCAGGCATCCCTGATCCCAAAAGAGTCCGGCAGTTGATGAGCGGAACGATGTCCCTGGATCCCAGCCATACGCAGACCCCGCATCTGGGGCTCTTCGTCAGCAGCCTCTGCAAGAGCTACGGGCCGGTGCAGGTCCTGGCCGATGCGAGCTTCGAAGTGCGGCCGGGAGAGGTCGTGGCGCTGCTTGGAGAAAATGGCGCCGGCAAGTCCACCGTTTCCAACATCATCGCCGGGTCGACCAAGCCCGATGCCGGCAGCATCACATGGCGGGGGAAGCCGTATTCCCCCGCCTCTCCCGCCGCGGCCATTGACGCCGGCGTCGGCATGATCCACCAGGAACTGAAGCTGCTGCCGGACCTGTCGGTTGCCGAGAACGTCTATGTCGGGCGCCTGCTGATGCGCGGCGGCCGCATCGACCGCGCGGCCATGAATGCGCGGGCGTCGGCCCAACTGAAGCGGCTCGGCCTCGATGTCTCGCCGGAACGCAAGGTGGGCACGCTGCGCATCGCCGCACAGCAGCAGGTCGAGATCGCCAAGGCACTGACGCTCAATGCCGAGCTTCTGATCTTCGACGAACCGACAGCGGCACTTGGCAGCGAGGAAACGGAGCTGTTGTTCAAGCAGATCCGCAAGCTCAAGGCGGAAGGCATGTCCTTCATCTATATCAGCCACCGGCTGGACGAGGTCCCCGAGATCGCCGACCGCGTCGTGGTGATGCGCGACGGGCGCATTGTCGCCCGCCACGAGCGCGCCGACATTCCGGTGCGCGCGATCGTCGAGCAGATGGTCGGCCGCAGCGTCGAGCGGATGTTCCCGCCGCTGTCGGAACCGGGCAGCGAGGCGTTGCTCGAGGTCGACAACCTGTCCTCGCCGGAACGTAGCTTTCAGAATGTCAGCTTCTCGGTAAGGGCCGGCGAAATCCTTGGCATCGCCGGCCTGATCGGCGCCGGCCGCACCGAACTGGTGCGGGCGATTGCCGGCGCCGATCCGATTTCCTCGGGGTCGGTGCGTATCGCCAGCAAACCGGTGCACCTCACTGGCCCGGCGGCGGCGATCAAGGCCGGCGTCGTGCTGGTGCCGGAAGACCGCAAGGCGCAAGGCGTGGTGCTCGACCAGACCATCGGCGAGAATCTGGCGATCGGCAATTTCGACCATGTCGCGCCGCATGGCTGGGTCTTTCCCAAGGCGGTGCAGAAATTTGCCGAGGCCGGCATCGGCCGGCTCGGCGTCAAGGGCCGGCCTAACCAGGCGATCAGCAAGCTTTCCGGCGGCAACCAGCAGAAGGTGATCATCGCCAAATGGATCTCACGGCCGCCCAAGGTGTTCATCCTGGACGAGCCGACACGCGGCATCGACGTCGGCGCGCGCGCCGCGATCTACGATGTCATCGCCGAACTCGCCCGCTCCGGCATGGCGGTGGTGGTGGTGAGCTCCGACCTCGAGGAAGTGCTCGGCCTGTCGCATCGCGTGCTGGTGCTGAGCCGTGGCCGGCAGCGTGGCATTCTAGACCGCAGCGAAGCGAGCAACGTCGCCGTCATGGAGCTCGCCACAAGCTGAGGGCGGCATAAGGGATCGGAATAGAGCGCAGCAGGTGGTATCCTCCCAGGCACCGGACCGCGCGGGGCGCCAGCCAGGACTGGCGCCCCTTCCTTCCCAGGGCAGCACCGGCGGCTCAACAGGAAAACATTTTCGATGAAACTATTCGATCTTCAGGGGGACGTTGCCCTCGTCACCGGCGCCGGCAGCGGCATCGGGCAAGCAATCGCCATCGGCCTGGCCGAAGCCGGCGCCGATATCGCCTGTTTCGGCCATACCTCGAAGGGCGGGCTGGACGAGACCGCGCACAGGATCTCGGCGCTCGGCCGCAAGGCATTGGTGCTGACCGGCACGGTGACGTCAGAGGCCGATTTGGCAGCGGCGATCGAACGCGCGGAGAAGGAACTCGGCGCGCTGACCATCGCCGTCAACAATGCCGGCGTCGCCGGGGCCGAGCCGGCCGAGACGCTGTCGCTGGAGAAATGGCAGAAGCTCTACGACGTCAATGTCAGCGGCGTGTTCCTGTCCTGCCAGGCCGAAGCGCGCGTAATGCTGACGCGGCGCAAGGGTTCGATCATCAACATCGCCTCGATGTCGGGCTCGATCGTCAACCGCGGCCTGACCCAGGCGCACTATAATTCGTCGAAGGCCGCCGTCATCCACATGTCCAGGAGTCTCGCCATGGAATGGGCCGATCGCGGCCTGCGCGTCAACGTCGTCAGCCCCGGCTACACGCTGACGCCGATGAACAAGCGGCCGGAGGTCGCCGACCAGGTCAGGATCTTCGAGCGCGACACGCCGATGGGGCGGATGGCGGCGCCGGAAGAGATGGTCGGCCCGACCGTGTTCCTGGCCAGCCGCGCTTCGAGTTTCGTAACCGGCATCGACCTGATCGTCGATGGCGGCTTCGTCTGCTGGTAGGAGAGAACATGCAGAAGCGGTTCGAGGGAAAGACGGCGGTCATCACCGGCGCCAGCGGCGGCATTGGCGCGGCCATGGCCAGGCGCTTCGCGGCTGAGGGGGCTGCTGTCGTCGTCAGCGCCATCGACGCGCGCGTCGAAGAGGTCGCCGCCGGACTGAAGGCGGAAGGCGCCAAGGTGGCATCGCTGCGCATGGACGTGAGCAGGAAGGACGAGGTCGCCGCCCTCTATGATCTGGCCGAACAGCAGTTCGGCCGCGTCGACATCTCCGTGCAGAATGCCGGCGTCATCACCATCGCCAGGATCGAGGCGATGACCGAGGCCGAATGGGACAAGGTGATGGCGGTCAACACCAAGGGCGTGTTCCTGTGCTGCCAGGAGGCGATCGCGCGCATCCGCAAGCATGGCGACGGCGGCCGGCTGATCAACACCGCTTCCGGCCAGGCGCGCCAGGGTTTCATCTACACGCCGCACTATGCTGCCTCGAAATTCGGCGTCGTCGGCATCACCCAGAGCCTCGCCAAGGAAGTGGCCAAGGAGAAGATCACCGTCAACGCGATCTGCCCCGGCATCATCGACACCGACATGTGGGCCTACAACGACGCCGCATGGGGCAGACTGATGGGCGACTACAAGCCCGGCGAGTTGATGGCAGAATGGGTGAAGAACATCCCGATGGGCCGCGCCGGCAGCGGCGAGGATGTTTCGGGTCTGGTCAGCTTTCTGGCCAGCAACGACGCCGCCTACATCACCGGCCAGACGATCAATGTCGATGGCGGCCTGATCATGTCGTGAGCAACGGGGCAGGTTCACGCGTCAATCTGCTGATATAATCGACAGGCGGCGAAACTGCAGCCGAATTGCGCGATTCGCGCCCCGTTAGTCGTTGCGCGACATGAATGTTGGTATATATAATTTCATCTCATGAAAATGGCTTCGGCGACTGCCGAGAGCCGACAGCATGGGACCTTGATGGCTCGCAAGCTTGAGGGCGCCGCAAGAGCGGCGATCGATCCGCGGATCACTGCTTCGGCAGCACGGCAGCCATGACGCGGTCGCACGACCTCTTCATCGAATTGGGCATCATTCCCGTCTGCGCCGACTTCAGCGCCGACAGCAATTTGCTGCCAATGGACTTGCGCAACGACCAGCTTTTCCAACACAATCAAAAAGACGCAAGAAGGGAACGAACGATAACTTCCACCAGAGCTTGACAGGAGCACAGGCATGTCACTTCGGAGTTTGATTTCGAGATTATCAATGGGAGCCTTAACACTTGCCGCGGCAAGTGCACTGACGCCTTCGGCCCAAGCGGCGGCGCCAGAATCAAACGACCCTATCAAGATCGCGCTGTTCGACTGGACCAGCGTCAATCTGAACGCAAAGATCCTCGGCGGCATTCTCGAAAAGCTGGGATACACGGTCGAGTACCCGACGGCCGACTATCTCTCCAGCCTGACCACCGGCCTAACCAATGGCGATCTCGCTGTCGCCATGGAATTCTGGGACACGACGGCCGGCGAAGCCATGAAGGCCTCGGAGGCGACCGGGCAGACCGAACGCCTCGGCCCGCTCGGGCCCAAGGCCAAGGAAGAATGGTGGTATCCCGAATACATGAAGGAAAAATGCCCGGGCCTGCCGAACTGGGAGGCGCTGAAGGACCCGAAATGCGCCGAAGCCTTCTCGACCGCCGAAACGGCGCCGAACGGCCGCTATCTCGGCGGCCCGGTGACATGGGAAGGTTTTGACGACGAGCGTGCCGCGGCGCTGAAGCTGCCCTTCACCGTCATCCATGCCGGCACCGACGCGGCGATGTTCGCCGAGCTGGATTCGGCCTATCAGCGCAAGGCGCCGATCATGCTGTGGGTCTATTCGCCGCATTGGGCGCCGGCCAAATACAAGGGCGAATGGGTCGAATTCCCCGACTATACGCCGGAATGCTACACCGATCCGAAATGGGGCGTGAACCCCGACGCAAAGTATGACTGCGGCAAGCCGCATGGCGAGATCTGGAAATATTCCTGGGCCGGCATGAAGGACAAATGGCCGGTCGCCTACAAGGTCGCGAAGAACTACACGATCGACACCGACGAGCTCAACAAGATGAGCGGCCAGATCGATCTTGAAGGCAAGACGCCGGAAGACGTCGCCGCCGCCTGGATCGCCGCCCACGAAGCCGACTGGAAAGCCTGGGCCGAGTGATCGCTCCAACTGGAAACTGCGAGCCCCGGTCATTCATGGCCGGGTCTCTATCCCATATTCCAGAAGGACGACTGCATGGCCGACACGACTGAACAGGTGCTGCAAGCGGCAGGCACGCCGAAGGATGCCCGCCCGATAAAGCTCGCCTGCCGCAATGTCTGGAAGCTGTTCGGCGCGAACGCGGCCAATTTCATCCGCCTGCGCGACGGCAAGGCCAGCATGGCGGAGGTCGCCGCGGCCGGGCTGGTCGGCGCGGTGCGCGCCGTCGACCTCGAAATCCGCCAGGGCGAGATCTTCATCATCATGGGGCTTTCGGGCTCGGGCAAGTCGACCTTGGTGCGCTGCATGTCGCGGCTGGTCGAGCCGACGCATGGCAAGGTCGAGTTCGAGGGCAAGGATCTCCTGAAAATCTCGGATGCCGCGCTGATCGAGTTGCGGCGCCACCGCATGGGCATGGTGTTCCAGAATTTCGCCCTGCTGCCGCATCTGAATGTGCTGGACAACATCGCCTTTCCACTGGGCATCCAAGGGCAGGACCGGCCGACGCGCGAAAAACGCGCGCGCGAAGTGATCGAGCTTGTCGGCCTGCGCGGCCGCGAGCATTTCTATCCGCGTGAGCTTTCCGGCGGCCAGCAGCAGCGCGTCGGCATCGCCCGCAGCCTCGCCACCAAGCCGGAAATCTGGTTTCTCGACGAGCCGTTCTCGGCGCTCGATCCGCTGATCCGCCGCGAAATGCAGGACGAGCTGATGCGGCTGCAGACCATGCTGCACAAGACCATCGTCTTCATCACCCATGATTTCGACGAAGCCATCCGGCTGGCCGACCGCATCGCCATCATGAAGGACGGCGAAGTCATCCAGATCGGCACCCCGGAACAGCTGGTGGTCAACCCGGCGACCGACTATGTCGCCGAGTTCACCCGCGACGTCGACCGCGCCAAGGTGATCTCGGCGCGAAGCCTGATGCGCGCCTGCGCCGGCGCCGAGCATGGCGGCGTGGTCGCGCCGGATGCCAAGATATCGAGTTTTTCGGCTGATATCGTTTCGGCCGGCAAGCCGTTCGCCGTCGTCAACGGCACCGGCAAGCCGATCGGCGAAGTCACGCCGCAAGCCGTGATCGATCTTCTGGCGGGCATCGAGCGTTCGGGGGCCAACGCATGACGGTGACGGCAAGCGCCAGCGAGGCGAGATCGCGGCCGGTTCAGCTCTGGCTGGTGGTCTGGGCCTGCGCCCTTGCCGCCGTGCTTGCCGTGTTCCTGCTGCAGGACAGGCTGCCTTGGGCGGTCAACTATCCGGCCAGCGCAATCGTTTCGGTCGCCGACTGGGTCAGCGCGCTGATGAGCCTGATAAAGTCGAACTTTTCCTGGCTGACGCGCTCGATCACCGCGGCGCTCGGCGTGCCGCTCGATTTTGCGCTCGGTCTGCTCGCCAAGAATTTCAAGATCGGCCATGGCGCCGACATGCTCGTCCTGCCGCGCCTGTCCTGGGTCGGTGTCTGCATCGCCGCATTCCTGGCCGGACGTGCCGCCGGCGGCTGGAAGCTCGGCGCGCTGGTCGGCGGCTGTTTCCTCTACATCGCGCTGTTCGGCCAGTGGACCAGCGCCATGCTGACGCTCGGGCTGATCTCCATCGCCGTGCCGTTCTGCATCGTCACCGGATTGTTCGTCGGCATCTGGGCGTGGCGCAAGCCATGGGCGGAGAGGCTGCTGATCTCCCCTGCCCTCGACCTGATGCAGACCATCCCGACCTTCGCCTATCTGATCCCGATGCTTCTTCTGTTCGGCAACAGTCCGGTTTCGGCGATGATCGCGACGGCCATTTTCGCGACGCCGCCGATGGTGCGCGCGACGATGCTGGGGCTGTCGCGGGTGCCGTCCGAGATCGACGATTTCAGCGAGATGGCCGGCTGCACGGCGCGCCAGAAACTGTGGCGCGTGCTGCTGCCTTCGGCGCGTCCGACATTGATGGTCGGTGTCAACCAGGTCATCATGCTGGCGCTCAACATGGTGATCATCGCTTCGATGATCGGCGCCGGCGGCCTCGGCTACGACGTGCTTTTGGCGCTCAGGGCGCTGAAGGTCGGCGAGGCGATGGAAGCCGGCCTTGCCATCGTGGCGCTGGCCATCGCGCTCGACCGGCTGAGCCAGGCGATCGCGCGCAATCACGCGAAGGGCCATGTCTATCAGGAGGTCAGCCCGAGCTTCTGGCGGCGCTACCCCAATCTGACGCTGGCCGTCGCCATCCTTGCAGCCACGACGCTGCTTGGCCTGTTCGTGCCGGCCTTCGCCGCGGTGCCGAAGGCGATCACCTTCACCACCGCACCCCTGTGGAAGACAGCGGTGAGCTGGATCACGATCAACTTCTTCGACACGATCGAAGCGTTCCGCGTGGCGCTGATCCTCAATGTGCTGAACCCGGTGCGCGCCTTCTGCGAGGGCTTCCCGTGGCTGGGCGCGGTGTTCCTGCTCGGCCTTGCCGGCTACCAGCTCGGCGGCCTTCGCCTCGCCGCCCTGGTCGCGGCGCTGACCGTCTTCTGCGCGGTGACCGGCCTTTGGGACAAGACCATGGCGACGGTCTATCTCTGCGGCATCTCGGCTTTCATCGCCTGCCTGATAGGCATCCCGATAGGGCTGATGGCATCACGCAGCGACCGTGTCGAAAAGATCGTCACGCCGGTCATCGACACTTTGCAGGTGCTGCCGTCGTTCTGCTTCATCATTCCGGTGGTGATGCTATTTCGCGTCGGCGACGTGACGGCGATGATTGCGACCGTCGCCTTCGCCGTGGTGCCGGCCATCCGCTACACCAATTACGGCCTTCGGCAGGTGCCGCCGGCGCTGATCGAGGCGGCAAAGGTGTCGGGCTGCACCAAGCGCCAGACGTTCCTGCGCGTGCAACTGCCGCTGGCGTTGCCCGAGATCATGCTCGGCGTCAACCAGACGATCCTGATGGCGCTGGCGATGATCATCATCTGCGCCATGGTCGGCACCCGCGATCTCGGCCAGGAGGTGTTCATTGCGCTATCCAAGGCCGATTCCGGCCGCGGCATCGTCGCCGGACTGGCCATCGCCTTCATCGGCATCGTCGCCGACCGGCTGTTCAACGCCTGGACGGCGAAGGCACGCGCACGGCTGGGGTAGCCGGAAAATAGAGGATCGCGCCCCACCTTCGTCTTGCCCAAAATGCATCCCAAGCTGGCTTTATGCTGAAGCGCTCCACCGTGATTCTCGCCTTTCTCCTCATCCTTTCCGTCGCTGCCCACGCTGCGGATGGCCTGGAGCAGCGGCTTGGAAAGCTCCTTGACGAGGCCGAGCGCCTGACGCCCCTGCGCACGGTTGCCATCGCGCATGAGGGCGCGGTGGTGGCGGAACGTGGCTATCGCGGCCACTCTCCGGCACGTCCTGCCAACATAAAATCCGCCTCCAAGTCGATCATCTCCGCGCTCGTCGGCATCGCCATCGAAAAGGGCGTGCTCCAAGGTACTGACCAGAAGATCGCTCCGCTTCTTCAGGCCGACCTGCCCGCCGACGCGGATCCGCGTCTCCAGCAGGTTACGATCGGTCATCTGCTTTCCATGCAGGCGGGGCTAGGTCGGACCTCAGGCCCAAACTACGGGCGCTGGGTGGCAAGCGACAACTGGGTGCGGGCAGCGCTCGCCATGCCTTTCGACGACGAACCGGGCGGTACCATGCTCTATTCCACCGGCTCGACCCATCTCCTTTCGGCGATCCTGACGCGGCGGACCGGCCGCTCGACGCTGGAACTGGCGCGTGAATGGCTTGGGCCGCAGCAGGACTTTTCCATCACCGCCTGGGACCGCGACCCACAGGGCATCTATCTCGGCGGCAACCAGATGGCCATGAGCCCGCGCTCGCTGCTGGCCTTTGGCGAGCTCTATCGCAGCGGCGGGATGAGCCGCGGCGGACGGCAGCTCGTGCCGGCCGACTGGATCAAGCTCTCCTGGCAGCCACGCACCGCCTCGCGTTTCACCGGTGACGGTTATGGCTATGGTTGGTTCATCCGTCAGATCGCGGGCGAAGCGGTCTTCTACGGGTGGGGCTATGGCGGGCAGATGGTCTATGTTGTGCCGGGGCGCGCGTTGACCGTGGTCATGACTTCCGATGAAAACGGCCCCGCCGGCCGCAGCGGCCACCGCGACGATCTCCATGCCCTGCTCGGCCGGATCATTGAAGCGACGAAAGACGTGCGCGAGGCGCGCAGCTAGTGCATGTCGCGCGAAGTGTGTGGCGAGGACGCCGCTACTCCGCCGCGACGCCTTTCACCTCGAGATAGGATTCCATCGAATCGTCCATCGCCTGCAGCCAGGGCGTATGGTGCAGCGGCGCCATCGTGCCGGTCATCAGCGAGCGGTAGGCGTGGTCGCGGAAACTCATGATGTCTTGCGCCTTGTGGTGCTCCCATTCCATGAAGGTCTGATTGACAGCCTCGACATCGAAGCCCGGATAGTCGGTCTGCTCCATCAACTCCCTGGTGTAGTCGCCCTGGAACCAGATCATCTGCTCGGCGTCTTCCAGCGTTTCCTCACGCGCCCGCCATTTGCTGCCGTGTTCGGCCATCGCCTCGGCCGAAGGCAGTTTCAGGCGGCCCATGACGACGTCACGGGCGAACCAGGCCTGCGCGTCGAACATGTTGAAGGTGTAGAACTGGTCCTGCATGCCGATATAGAACAGCTGCGGGTTCTTCTCCCAGACGACGCCCTCATAGAGCCCGTCCGGCCACATCCGATTGGCGGTCTTGAGTTTCAGATCCTCGGTCAGGAACGGGAAGGAGTGGAGGTAGCCGGTGCACAGGATGATGGCGTCGACATCCCTGGTGCTGCCGTCCTTGAAATGCGCGGTCTTGCCGACGACCTTCTGCAGCAGCGGCACTTCCTGCCAGTTGTCAGGCCATTTGAAACCCATCGGCTTCGAGCGGTAGCTGGAGGTGATCGATCTGGCGCCGTATTTGTAGCATTGCGAGCCGATGTCCTCGGCCGAATAGGAGCGGCCGATGATCAGGATGTCCTTATCCCTAAATTCCATGGCGTCGCGGAAATCATGGCTGTGCAGGATGCGGCCGTTGAAGGTGGAAAAACCCTCGAAATAGGGGACGTTGGGCACCGAAAAATGCCCCGAGGCGACGACGACGTTGTCGAACTCCTCCGAATAGGTGACGTCGTTGCTGCGGTCATGCGCGGTGACGGTGAACTTTTTCGTCGCGTCGGAGAAAGTCACCATGCGCACCGGGCTGTTGAAGCGCACCCATTTGCGCACGGCGGATTTTTCGACGCGGCCCTTGATGTAGTCCCACAGCACGGCGCGCGGCGGGTAGGAGCCGATCGGCCGGCCAAAGTGCTCCTCGAACGTGTAGTCGGCGAATTCGAGGCATTCCTTCGGCCCGTTCGACCAGAGGTAGCGGTACATCGAGCCGTGCACCGGGTCGCCATGCTCGTCGAGGCCGGTGCGCCAGGTGTAGTTCCACAGGCCGCCCCAGTCGGACTGCTTTTCGAAGCAGACGATTTCCGGAATGTCCGCGCCGTTGTCGGCTGCCGACTTGAAGGCTCGAAGCTGGGCCATGCCGGACGGCCCGGCTCCGATGACGGCAACACGACTTTTCATTGCGGGCCTCCCGGTCTCATTTCTCTAACGAAACAAATTTCACTGACAGGACAGTAATTGCCCCTTCGATGCTGTCAACAGGCCTTCTGCTGAAACCACGTTTCACCAATCGGATTTTCAGCAGAACCGCATGGCGGAAACCGGGAGAGCACGCGTTCGACATAAAGTGGCTTGCCGTCGCAGTTGCGCTCTGTATCAGCAGCGAATATGTTCACCCTGAGTGAAATTAATCTGCAGGACCGGGTGGTGGCATGGCGAAGAAAGCTTCCAGTTTGAGGAATGGCGCCGCCGCCAAGGCCAAGCCACAGCCGAAGGGCGTGGCAACGATCCGGACGCCACTGACCCAGGACCCGCACGCCGTCCGCGACACCCGCGAAAAAGTCCTGGAGGTCGCAATCGGCCGCGAGGTGCGGGCGTTTCGCAAGAAACTCGGCATCACTGTTGCCGATCTTGCCGCTGCCACCGACATTTCGCTTGGCATGTTGTCGAAGATCGAAAACGGCATCACCTCGCCGTCGCTGACCACCTTGCAGGCGCTGTCGCGGGCGCTCGGCGTTCCGGTCACCGCCTTCTTCCGCCGCTTCGAGGAAGAGCGCAGCGCTGTCTTCGTCAAGGCCGGCCAAGGCCTCGATGTCGAGCGGCGGGGTACGCGCGCCGGCCATCAGTACAACCTGCTCGGCCATATCGGGTCGAACACCAGCGGGGTCGTCGTCGAGCCCTATCTGATCACGCTGACCGAGGATTCCGACGTGTTTCCGACCTTCCAGCACGAGGGCATGGAGTTCCTCTACATGCTCGAAGGCGAGGTGGTTTACCGGCACGGCAGCAATCTCTATCCGATGAAACCCGGCGACAGCCTGTTCTTCGACGCCGACGCGCCGCACGGCCCGGAACAGCTGACGCAACTGCCGATGCGCTATCTCTCGATCATCTGCTATCCGCAGAGTAGCGCGGTTTGAGCGGGTTCGGACGCAAGCGAAGTCCCCTCATTGAGCGCCGTGGCCGCGAAGCGGCCGGATGGAATGTTACAGGTCCAGGCTAGAACCGCTCTATCTCTTTGTTTATGCGCAATTCCCTAGGGAAAGCCGTTTCACGCTTTTCCTGGAATTGCTCTAATGCATGTCGCGCAAAAGTGTGCAGCGGTTTTGCGATATTCGACATGCATGAAACAACAACCTAAAGCGCGTCGCATGGGGCCGGTCAAATGCGACGCGCTTTAGGATGACGGCAGGCCGAAGGCCGCAAACAAGCTGGGGCCGAGCGGCGGCACATAGATCGTCAGAGCGGCGATACCGCCCTCGGCGGGCTCGATCACATGCAGCGAATGGGCTCGCCACGCCGGGTCATTCTGGCTGCGGGAATAGACCCCGACTGCCGGCTGGGCATTGGCTCCAATGGCTACGGTGCGGAAGCCCGAAAAATTGCCCCAGATGGTCTCGAGGAAACTGCGGATCGCCGCGCGTCCACGATACCATTCCTGCCAGGGCGGCATGCGATAGGTGGCGTCCTCCCGCAGGAGTTCGATCAGGCTGTCGAGATTGGCGGCCTCCCAGGCTCGCATGTAACGTTCGAGCAGCAGGCCTTCGTCGGGGTTGGGCTTCGATCGATGGATGGGACGTCCTTGGGGATATCGCGCCGCAAGGGTTATGCGGGCCCGCTGCAATGCGCTGTTGATCGAAACCGTCGACCCGCCCAGCAATCCCGCCGTTTCGACAGCCGACCAGCCCAGCACGTCGGAAAGCAGTAGAGCGGCGCGCTGCCTGGGCGGCAGATCCTGGATCGCGGCGACGAAAGCGAGTTGGACGGCTTCGCGGGTCTCGTAGCGCGCTTCCGGACCCGGCTCACCATCAGCGCGGCCCGGTAGCTCTGCGTCCGGGTAAGGCTCCAACCAGGTGACCTCGGCTGCAGGGCCGCCTGTGGCCATCCCGTGGGAAGCCGGCCGTTCGGGCTGCTGGAGAATGCGATTCGCCCTCGACCTGGCCTTGAGCGCGTTGAGGCAAGAGTTGGTCGCGATCGTGTAGAGCCAACCGCGAACCGAACCCCGCCCATCGAACTCCGATCTTGCGCGCCAGGCGCGCAGAAGCGTGTCCTGGACAAGGTCGTCCGCCTCGTGCAGCGAGCCCATCATGCGATAGCAATGGAGCTTGAGCTCCCGGCGATGGGCAGCCGTGAAGTGTTCGAATGCCAGCCGATCGAGGATCGGCTGGCCCGGCTCACGTACCGGCTTGAGAGGTGCCTGCGAGTCTGTCATGCGGATCCGGCAATTTTGAGTTTGCATTACGCGCGTCTCAGGCGGCCGGCGTAAGTCCGCTCGCGCTCACTGCGAAGGAACATCCTTGCGATTGTTGGGTGGCGAGTGCCACGACCGCCCGTCCGACGTCGGCCGGCGTCTGCATGTCGAGGATGCCCGCGATGAACTCCATGGGCCGGATGCCCCTATAGGCCGAAATGCTCTCGATGCCGGCGTCGCCCACGCCGGTCCCTGGCATGATGCGCATAGGCGCAAGCGCCATGAAGCGCAGGTCGAGGCCGCGCCGATCCGATTCCTTCTGGCTATGACCGGCCAGGAACATCTGCATGCGTTTTGCGCCGGCATAGCCGCCGGAATTCGGTGGTCCCCCGGTCAGAGCCGCGCCGCTGGAGATCAGAACAACCCGGGCGCCCGGTTTGAGCGGACGCCGAAGCGCGGCCTTGCAAAACAGAAACGACGCCTTGACGTCCGTTTCCCAGTTTTCGGAGAACGCCTCCCAGTTCTGTTCATGTAGGGGCGCGGAGGGGGCAAGAGCACCTGCGCATATCACTAGGACGTCCGGTTCCAGCGCGGCGAAGACCTGATCGGGAGCGATATCCACAGTTGCATCGACCGCGAACGTCTTCACGCCCGAAGTCTCCCGGGCAAATTCCGACAGGGTCTGTTCGCTGCGGGCGACTGCGAGGACGGTCGCTCCCTCGCTGAGAGCGGCTTCTACGATCGAGCGGCCGACACCACGGCTTCCTCCAACGACGACGACATTCTGACCTTGTAACAATCTCATGGACCCACCTTGCTATCCGGGCAGCTGGACCATCCAGGCACGCCCATTGATAAGGACAGCGCAGGCGGTCTGAAATCATCGGTGCGGGTTAAAAATCTTCTCAGGTGATCGGAAGGCGGTGCAAGCCTCCTTAATCCGGCCCGAAGCCGGGCGATGTCGGGCTGCCGTCGTCGAGCTTCGACAGCCATTCGACCAGCGTCGCGCGGTAGCGTGTCAGGCCTTTGTAATTGGCGAGCTCTTCGGGAAGGTCGCGGATGACGCGGTGCAGGCGCCGCGCCCATTTCGGCTGGGTCACCAACTCGTCCATTTTGATGAGATAACAGCGGATCGGGAAGACGATGCCGTTCGAGCGCGGCAGCCGCCAGAAGCTCTGCAATTCGACACGCAGATGGACCTTGTCGCCGACGTTTTCGGGCGTCACCGTCGTCCGGTCCGGACCCCATTTGTGATAATTTTCCGGACTGGTGTCGAGGCGCGGATTGATGGTCATCGTCCAGTTCAGCCGCCGCGCCGGCTTGCCCTGCTGGATGTTGGTGAGGAATTTTAGCGCCCGGGTGAAAATCCCCTTCTCATGCGCCAGCGGCACCGGCGCGTGCCATTCGAAGAAGTTCATGCCGATGTCGAAATCCAGCGACCAGTCGGCCTGGGTGGTGACGATGCCGGCATCCATCCACAGATTGCCGTCGCGCTGGTCGAGGATGCAGAAATCGCCCTGGCTTTGCCGCGTGATGTATTCCATCGGCCCGTAGGGCAGCGTCGACACATCGCCGAACGTGAAGCTGTCGTCGATGCCGAGCGGCCGGTTGATCCAGCGCCATTTGTCGCCGTCGCGCGTCAGCGTGAAATGCTCGGGATAGCCCAGCGCCTGCTGTTCCATCAGAAGTTCGAGCAGGTCCCAGCCGGCCAGCGTCATGTGCGCCAGTGACTGGCAGCGCAGCGGATCCTCCGCCAGCACCAAAGCGCGGTCCTGCATCTCGGCGACATAGTGCTCGTCGACGTCGATCAGGTTTTCGAGCACGCTGCCCTTCGGCCCCAAAACATGCGGCTCGATGTTGACCGCATACATGTAGCTGTCTTCGTGGAACGGGAACGGAAACCGCCTGATGTGCTCCGGGCTGTTCCTGAAGGTGAAGTCGTTACGGAACGTTTCGTTACGAAAGGTGATGCCCAGGCTCGCCTCCTATCTTTCCAGAACCAGCGACCTGCCCTCGAAGCGCGAGACGCAAGGCATGATCTTCTTGCAGGACCGGTGCTCTTCCTCGCTCAGCCAGTGGTCGTTGTGGATGAATTTGCCGTCATGCGCGATGACGTTGGTTTCGCACTGGCCGCAAACGCCACCGCGGCAGAGATAGGGCGGATCGACACCGGCGGCCTCGATCGCCTCAAGCAGGCTCTGCTGCTCGTCGACGCGGATCGTCTTGCCGCTGACCTCCAGCGTCACGTCGAACGGCGCGCCGGGCTGCGGGGCGGCGAAATGCTCGAAATGGACGATTTCCGCCGGCCAGCCGAGGGCAGCGGCGCGATCGCGCACCCAGCCGATCATGCCGGCCGGGCCGCAGACATAGAGATGCGTGCCGAGCGGCTGCGACGACAGCAGCCGGTCGAGCTCGATGCGCTCGTCGCGGTCGTCGTGATAGAGTCTGACCCGGCGGTCATAGCGGTCTCTGAGTACATCGGCATAGGTGCCGAGCGAGGCGGTGCGGCAGGTGTAATGCAGCTCGAAATTGCCGCCTTCCGCTGCCAGCTGCGCGGTCTGCGCCATGAACGGCGTAATGCCGATGCCTCCCGCCAGCATCAGGTGCTTCCTGGCGCGCAGGTCGAGCGAGAACAGATTGACCGGATAGCTGATCACCATCTCATGGCCGGGCCTGACATTGCTGTGCATATACAGCGAGCCGCCGCGGCCGGCATCGTCGCGGCGCACCGAGATGGTGTACTCGCGCGTGTCGAGCGGCGAGCCCATCAGCGAATAGGGGTTGAGCCTGGTCCGCTCGCCGTCGCGCATCTCCACCACAACATGAGCGCCGCCGGAGAACGTCGGCAAAAGCTGCCCGTCGCGCCGGCGGAAATGGAAGCGCGTCACCAGTTCGTTGACCGGGACGACATCGCTCACGACGACGTCAAGCTTGGTGGTGCCGGTGCTCATCGAAAGATCTCCTCCGCCGGAGGAATTTCGCTGCGGTCTTCCGCGTTGATGCAGACGCCCTGGAATGCGGCGAGGCGCCTGGAATAGTGATCGCGTACCAGAAGAAGCAGGCCACAATGCGAGCAGGTTGCCGGCTGCGTCGTCACGTTTTCGGTGATGCCCTTGCAATGAACGCATTGGACGCGGCGCGCCAGCGAGCCGCGATGCTCGGTCTGGATCGAGGTGTGGTCGATGCCGGCTTCGAGCGCCGCCTGCATGGCCTGGCCGATCAGCCCCTCGGTGCCGGCGAGATAGAGGCGCAGGCCCATATGCGCGTTGGCCAGCGTCTGCTTCAGCCGCGGCAGGGCGCTGGCGAAGGACGGCCCCTGATAGAGCTGGGCCGGCTTCAGCGCTTCGAGCGCGGCGACATGCTGGCCCTCATTATCGGGGATGAAAATAATATGGGCATCGGCAAAAAAACCGTCGGGCGCCTTGGCGGCCAGGTCTGTTATCGCCAGCGCGCCTTCTGCATCGGCCACGAAAAGATGGTGCTTGCCGGGCTGCGGAGACAGGGTTCCGTAGACCGGCCGGCTGATGATGCTTTTCGCTGCCATCCTCTCAGTATGCCTCAGCCTTTCGCCGTGCGCTTGGTCTTCTTCGGATCGTCGAATGGAAGCGGCTCGGCCGTTGCGCTGATGGCGCCGCTCTGGTTGCGGATCTCGAGCCTGGTGCCCTGGACGGCACAATCGACATCGAGCCGGGCTATGCCCATCGATTTCTGGACCAGCGGTGAATACATTGCGCAGGTCACCACGCCGACCCTTTTGCCGTCGCGATAGACCGGTGCGCCCTCGTAGGCCGGCTCCTTGCCTTCGAGCAGCACGCCGAAGATCTTGAAGCGTTCCTTGCCCTTGAGGCGGTAGTGCTCCTCGGCGCCGCGAAACCCTGTCTTGCCGGGGCTGACGGTAAAATCGAGGCCGAGTTCCCACAGCGTGTCGCCGGGGCCTTCGTTCTCGAACGGATATTTCTGCGAATTGTCGTAGGGGTAGAACAGGAGGTAGCTCTCGACGCGCAGCATATCGAGCGTGGTGAACCGGCACGGGATGATGCCGGCGCTCTTGCCCTCGTCGAGGATGGTGTCCCAGATCGTGCCGGCATCCTGGCCACGGCAGAAGATCTCGTAGCCGCGTTCGCCGGTGTAGCCGGTGCGTGAGATCATCACCGGAAGACCGAACAGCCGGGTCTGCATGTGATGGAAATAGGCGAGGTCGCGTATGCCAGGCACATGCTTTGCCAGATAGTCGACTGATATCGGTCCCTGCAGCGAAAGGTCGTGCAGATTGTCGTCAAAGCGCAGCGAGACATCGCGGCCCATGGCGGCGCGCTGCAACTCCTCATGGCCGGTGCCCGAACCATGCACGACCATCCAGGCATTCGGGCCGGTGCGGTAGAGGATGCAGTCGTCGGTGAATTTGCCGGCCTCGTTGAGCATGCAGGCATAAGCCGACTTGCCGGGATATATTTTCTCGACGTCGCGCGTCGTGGCGAGGTCGATCAGGTGCGAGGCATGCGGCCCGGTGATGTGGACCTTTTTCAGACCCGACACATCCATCAGCCCGGCCTTGGTGCGGATGGCGATGTACTCCTCGTCGGCGTCCTTGTCGTAGGTCCAGGCCGTGCCCATCCCGCTCCAGTCTTCGAGCTTCGAACCGAGCGCACGATGGCGATCCGCCAAGGTCGAAAATCTCCAGGATGCGGTCATGGACTTGCTTCTCCTCACAAGATTGCCGGCGTTCGCCGCTCAAGGGCACTAAGGCCATGCGACGGTCCGCGCCATATTGACTCAAAACTCCAAAAGCGCGCAATACTAAGATGCAAAAAGTTTTACTCAGAGGCAAGGAACGCAACTGAACGGAGGGGACATGAAATGGAAGGGGATCTCAACGCTCTAACGACCATTTTCACGGAATTCTATTACTGGGTGACCATCGTCATGATGTTCCTGATCCATGTCGGGTTCTGCATGTACGAGGTCGGCGTGTCGCGTCGGCGCAATCATCTGAAAACGCTCATGAAGAACGCGATGGCGATTCCGCTCGTCACGATCACCTTCTATTTTTTCGGCTGGTGGATCTATTTCGGCTTCCCCAACGGGCCGGGCATCGCCGGCGGACTTGTCACCGCACCATTTGCCGAACCATGGAATCCGCTGATGGGCACCCATCTCTCCGGCGTCAATCCGGGCGAGACGGGGGTCACGCCCACCGACGCGGCGCTGTGGCATCGCCTCAACGGCGTGTTCTGGGGCGCCTTCCTGCTGTTTTCCATCACGACGGCGTCGATCATCTCGGGCTCGATCATAGAGCGCGCGCGCTCTGGCGCGTTCTGGATCGTCGCGGTACTGATTGGCTCGGTCCTGTGGATCCTCGACGCCTCCTGGGGCTGGCATCCGCAAGGCTGGATGGTGAAACTCTGGGGTTATCATGATGCGTATGCATCGGGGGTCGTGCACGCTATCGCCGGCGGAGCGGCACTCGCTTTTCTCATCGTTCTGGGTCCGCGCATCGGCAAGTTCAGGCCCGACGGCACGCCGCGCGACATCCCGCCCCACAATGTCTGGCTGGTCACGATCGGCCTGTTCCTGATCTTCACCGGTTTCTGGGGCTTTTATGCCGCGTGCAACATTCCGCTGATCAGCCCGGCCACGATTGCCGGCCAGATCACCGGCGAGACCTGGACGGCGACGAATATCTATCTCGCGCCGACCACGCTCTCGGCGGTCACCTTCAACTTCCTGATGTCGCTGTCGGGCGGTATGCTGGCCGGCTACATCGTCTCGAAAGGCGACCCGTTCTGGACGTTCTCGATGGGGCTTTGCGGCATCATCTCGGCGTCTGCCGGCAACGACCTCTATCACCCGATCCAGGCGATGCTGATCGGCGCGATCGTCCCGAGCATCTGCTACAAGCTGCACTATTTCGTCGAGCGCCGCTTCAAGATCGATGATGCGGTCGGCGCCGTTGCTGTGCACGGCTATGGCGGCTTTCTCGGCGTCGCGGTGGCGGGCTTCATGCTGTGGGGACAGCCGTCCTCGCCCTATGAGGGCTTCGCGCACATCAACCCGCTCGGCAATTTCGCAGGTGCGGTGTTGATGTTCGTGCTCGGCTTCGTCCCCACCTTCGTGGTCTGCAAGATCCTCAACAGCATGAACCTCCTGCGCGTGCCGAAAAAGGTCGAACTCGAGGGCGTCGACTTTGCCCTCAACCATGCGTTCGAGGCGTCGGTCCGCGAACTGGGAACCGCCGAGAAGGCCATGATCAAATAGTCAACCGACAAGTAGTCAACCGACAGGGAGAACCGCAATGTCGACCAATGGAATGGAAAGCTGGGCCGTGGACCTCAAGGACGTCGGCGCGATCTACCCGTTTCAGGGTTCTGAAGTGGTGATGGTGATCGTCGGCCTCGTCTTCTGGATCGGGTGGCATGTCCTCCAGACGCGCCAGGAGAACGCTGAGATCGAGGCCGATATGGCGGCGGATCGCAGCGGCGAGGAGACCAGAAAGGCGATCGATCGCCATTAAACCGGAATAAGGTCGTCTGGCGCGTCATTTGCGCCGGACGACTTGTCCAAGATGAAAAAAACTTTCATATGAGTTGAACTCAACCTATGAAGCTGGTAGCACCCGGAATCATACCTCACCGCGGGAGCCTGACATGTGCGGAATCGTCGGATTGTTTTTGAAGGACAAGTCGCTCGAGCCCCAGTTCGGCTCGATGCTTTCGGAGATGCTGATCTCGCTCAGCGATCGCGGTCCCGACAGCGCCGGCATCGCGATCTATGGCACGCCATCCGGCAACGAGGCCAAGATCACCATTCAGTCGGCAAAGCCGGAGCACGATTTCCGCAACCTTGACGCCGAACTCGCCAAGGCGATCGGAGCACCGGTAAGCATCGCAGTGAAATCGACGCATGCGGTGGTCAGGACCGCGCCTGCCAAGATCGACGAAGTGCGCGAGGCGATCCAGTCGCTGCGCCCCGACATCCGCATCATGGGCGCCGGCGACGTTGTCGAAATCTACAAGGAAGTCGGCTTGCCCGAAACGGTGGTCGATCGCTTCGACGTGCGCAGCATGACCGGCACGCACGGCATCGGCCATACCCGCATGGCGACGGAATCGGCAGTTACGACGATGGGCGCGCATCCGTTCTCGACCGGCGCCGACCAATGCCTGGTGCATAATGGCTCGCTTTCCAATCACAACAATGTCCGCCGCGAGCTGATCCGCGAAGGCATGAAATTCGAGACCGAGAACGACACCGAAGTCGCGGCCGCCTATCTCTCCTCGCAGATGGCGCATGGCAAGAATCTCGGCGAGGCGCTGGAAGGCACGCTGAGCGACCTCGACGGCTTCTTCACCTTCGTCGTCGGCACCAAGAACGGCTTCGGCGTGGTGCGCGATCCGATCGCCTGCAAGCCTGCCGTCATGGCCGAGACCGACCAATATGTCGCCTTCGGCTCGGAGTATCGTGCGCTGACCAAACTGCCCGGCATCGACAATGCGAGGGTCTGGGAACCCGAGCCTGCAACCGTCTATTTCTGGGAGCATTGAGTTCATGCCGGCAATCAACGTCTCCAAGGCACTCGACCAGAGCCATGCATCCAGGGTCTTCGACCTGGCCGAGATGCCGTTGCGCGAGCTTAACCAGGCGCTTCACAATTTGACCCCTGGTTCGAACGAGACCGCCTGGGAGGTGCTTCATCCGAAAGGCAGCCATTCGGTCGCCGTCGGCGTCGACCAGCCGATCACCATCAATGTCCGCGGCAGCGTCGGCTATTATTGCGGTGGCATGAACGACGGCAGCGCCATCACGGTGCATGGCTCGGCCGGACCGGGCGTCGGCGAAAACATGATGTCGGGCTCGATAACGGTCAAAGGAGATGCCAGCCAATATGCCGGTGCCACCGGCAGGGGCGGGCTGCTGGTCATCGAGGGCAACGCGTCGTCGCGCTGCGGCATCTCGATGAAGGGCATCGACATCGTCGTCCACGGCAATATCGGCCATATGTCGGCCTTCATGGCGCAGTCCGGCAATCTGGTGGTGCTGGGCGATGCCGGCGATGCGCTCGGCGATTCCATCTACGAGGCGCGGCTGTTCGTGCGCGGCAAGGTCGGCAGCCTCGGCGCCGACTGCATCGCCAAGGAGATGCGGCCCGAGCATCTGGCATTGCTGCAGGACCTGCTCGACCGCGCCGGGGTGACCGGCGTCAAGTCGGCGGAGTTCACGCGTTACGGCTCGGCGCGCACCCTATACAATTTCAACATCGACAACGCCGACGCGTATTGAGGCTCAATGACCTATCGCAACCCGCCGACGACGCCGCGCAAATCCGCGACCTTCGACGACTACACGCTTTCCGAGATCCGTCGCGCCGCTGCGACCGGCATCTATGATATCCGCGGCGCCGGCGCCAAGCGCAGGCTGCCGCATTTCGACGACCTGCTTGTCCTCGGCGCCTCGATCTCGCGCTATCCGCTCGAAGGCTATCGCGAGCGCTGCGACACCAGCGTCGTGCTGGGCTCGCGCCATGCGAAAAAGCCGATCGAGCTGAAAATCCCGATCACCATTGCCGGCATGAGTTTTGGCTCGCTGTCCGGCCCGGCCAAGGAAGCGCTCGGCCGCGGCGCGACGCTGTCCGGCACCTCGACGACGACCGGCGACGGCGGCATGACCGAGGAAGAGCGCGGCCATTCCAAGACGCTGGTCTACCAGTACCTGCCGTCGCGCTACGGCATGAACCCGCGCGACTTGCGCCGGGCGGATGCGATCGAGATCGTCGTCGGCCAGGGCGCCAAGCCCGGTGGCGGCGGCATGCTGCTTGGCCAGAAGATCTCCGACCGTGTCGCCGACATGCGCACGCTGCCCAAGGGTATCGACCAGCGCTCAGCCTCGCGCCATCCCGACTGGACCGGGCCTGACGATCTCGAAATCAAGATCCTGGAACTGCGTGAAATCACCGACTGGGAAAAGCCGATCTACGTCAAGGTCGGCGGCGCGCGGCCCTATTACGACACAGCCCTTGCGGTGAAATCAGGCGCCGATGTCGTCGTGATCGACGGCATGCAGGGCGGCACCGCCGCAACCCAGGAAGTGTTCATCGAGAATGTCGGCCAGCCGACGCTTGCCTGCATCCGCCCGGCGGTGCAGGCACTGCAGGATCTCGGCATGCATCGCAAGGTGCAGCTGATCATCTCCGGCGGCATCCGCAACGGCGCCGATGTCGCCAAGGCGCTGGCGCTTGGCGTCGACGCGGTGTCGATCGGCACCGCCGCACTTGTCGCGCTCGGCGACAACGATCCGCGCTGGGAAGCGGATTACAACGAGCTCGGCACCACCGCCGGCGCCTATGACGATTGGCACGAGGGCCGCGATCCGGCCGGCATCACCACGCAGGACCCCGAGCTGATGAAACGGCTCGATCCGATAGCGGCAGGAAGACGGCTGGCGAATTACCTCAAGGTGATGACGCTGGAGGCGCAGACGATCGCCCGCGCCTGCGGCAAGAACAGCCTGCACAATCTCGAGCCCGAGGATCTCGTCGCGCTGACGATCGAAGCCGCCGCCATGGCCGGCGTGCCGCTGGCCGGGACCAACTGGATACCGGGGAAGAACGGCTTCTGATACCAAACTACCAGATACCAATAAGCGAGGAACTATAATGGGGAACGATCTCGCCGCCTTCGCCAAAGGGAACGGCGTCAAATATTTCATGATCTCCTACACCGACCTGTTCGGTGGGCAGCGCGCCAAGCTGGTGCCGGCGCAAGCCATCGCCGACATGCAGAAGGACGGCGCCGGCTTTGCCGGCTTTGCCACCTGGCTCGACCTGACGCCGGCGCATCCAGACATGCTGGCGGTGCCTGATCCGGATTCGGTCATCCAGCTGCCGTGGAAGCCGGAAGTCGCCTGGATTGCCGCCAATTGCATGATGGACGAAAAAACGGTCGCTCAGGCGCCGCGCAACACGCTGAAGCGGCTGATTGACGAGGCGGCGGGCGACGGCATGCATGTCAAGACCGGCGTCGAGGCCGAGTTCTTCCTGATCTCGCCGGACGGCAAGACGATTTCCGACGAATACGACACGGCGTCAAAGCCCTGCTACGACCAGCAGGCGGTGATGCGGCGCTATGATGTCATCGCCGAGATCTGCGACCACATGCTGGCGCTCGGCTGGGGCGCCTACCAGAACGACCATGAGGACGCCAACGGCCAGTTCGAGATGAACTGGGCCTTCGACGATGCGCTGGCGACCGCCGACAAGCATTCCTTCTTCAAGTTCATGGTGAGGTCCGTTGCAGAAAAGCACGGCCTGCGCGCCACCTTCATGCCAAAACCGTTCCCCGGCCTGACCGGCAATGGCTGTCACGCCCACATCTCGGTGTGGGACAAGGACGGCAAGACCAATGTCTTTGCCGACAACGCCATGGAGCTCGGCCTGTCGGCGAAGGGCAGGAATTTTCTCGGCGGCATCATGAAGCATGCCTCGGCACTTGCCGCGATCACCAACCCGACGGTCAATTCCTACAAGCGCATCAATGCGCCGCGTACCATTTCGGGCGCCACCTGGGCGCCGAACTCGGTGACCTGGACCGGCAACAACCGCACCCATATGGTGCGCGTGCCCGGCCCGGGACGCTTCGAGCTGCGCCTGCCCGACGGCGCGGCAAACCCTTATCTGCTGCAGGCGGTCATCATCGCCGCCGGCCTCGACGGCATCCGCTCGAAGGCCGATCCGGGCAAGCGCTACGACATCGACATGTACCAGTTCGGGCATACGGTGGAGGGCGCGCCGAAGCTGCCGCTCAACCTGCTCGACGCGTTGCGCGAGTTCGACAACGACAAATCGCTCAAGGCGGCGCTGGGTGAGGAATTCTCGTCGGCTTATCTAAAGCTGAAGCACCAGGAATGGAATTCCTATGCTTCCCACTTCACCCAGTGGGAGCGCGACCACACGCTGGATATCTAGAGCATCGGACCGAAAAGCGTGAAGCGGTTTTCGGATGATTCCGATGCGTCAAGAATGGTCCTGCGCGGCGCGAGCGACCTCGGAATAGAGTCATGAAATACTCGATCTTCTCCCTCGCCCGCGCCGCATTTTCCGGCCACAAGAATTGGCAGCGCACCTGGCGCGACGCCAGCCCGAAGGACCGCTACGACGTGGTGATCATCGGCGGCGGCGGCCACGGCCTGGCGACGGCATGGTTCCTCGCCAGCGAACACGGCATCAGGAATGTCGCCGTGCTCGAAAAGGGCTGGATCGGCTCCGGCAATGCCGGCCGCAACACCACCATCATCCGCTCCAATTACGGGCTGCCCGGCAATACCGGCTTCTACGAGCTGTCGATGAAGCTGTGGGAGCGGATGGAGCAGGACCTCAACTACAACACGATGGTCAGCCAGCGCGGCGTCATCAACCTTTACCATTCCGATGCGCAGCGCGACGCCTATGCGCGGCGCGGCAACACGATGCGCATCAACGGCTTCGATGCCGAGCTGCTCGATCTTGCCGCGGTCAAGAAGATGATGCCGTTCCTGAACTTCGACAATGCCCGCTTTCCCGTGCAAGGCGGCCTGCTGCAGCGGCGCGGCGGCACCGCGCGCCACGACGCGGTGGTCTGGGGCTACGCCCATGCGGCGAGCGCGCTCGATGTCGATATCATCCAGAACTGCGAGGTGACAGGTTTTGTACGCGATGCCAACGGCAAGGTGACCGGCGTCGAGACTTCGCGCGGCACAATCGGCGCCGGCAAGGTCGGCATGGCCGTCGCCGGCAGTTCGTCGCGGGTCGCGGCGATGGCTGGCCTGCGGCTGCCGATCGAGAGCCATGTGCTGCAGGCCTTCGTTTCCGAGGCGATCAAGCCGCTGATCCCCAATGTCATGACCTTCGGCGCCGGCCATTTCTATGTCAGCCAGTCGGACAAGGGCGGGCTGGTCTTCGGCGGCGATATAGACGGCTACAATTCCTATGCCCAGCGCGGCAACATGCCTGTGATGGAAGACGTCTGCGAGGGCGGCATGGCGCTGATGCCGATGATCGGTCGCGTGCGCCTCTTGCGCCAATGGGGCGGCATCATGGACATGTCGATGGACGGCTCGCCGATCATCGACAAGACGCCGGTGGACGGGCTCTATCTCAATGCCGGCTGGTGCTATGGCGGCTTCAAGGCGACGCCCGGCTCCGGCCTTGTCTTTGCTCATCTTCTGGCCCGCGACGAACTGCACAAGGAGGCGGCGCGCTTCCGCCTCGACCGGTTCCGGCGGGGCGCGATGATCGATGAAAAGGGCGTCGGCGCCCAACCGAACCTGCACTGAGGACGGTCCAAAAGCATGCGTATTGTCTGTCCCTTCTGCGGCGAACGCGAACTCGGCGAGTTTACCTATCTCGGCGACGCCAAGCCGATGCGGCCGGCAGCCGGCGCCTCGGAAGACGAGGTGTTCGACTATGTCTATCTGCGCGACAACATTGCCGGCGAGGCCAGCGAACATTGGTGCCACGGCGGCGGCTGCCGGGCCTGGCTGAAGATCACCCGCAACACGCTGACGCACGAGATCTCCTGGGTCGAGCCGGCGGCGGGCGTCGGGGCGAGGCAGGTGGCAAAATGAATTCTGTCCAAGTTGGCGCCGCCCCTCACCCTTACCCTCTCCCCGTGAAGAACGGGGAGAGGGGGATCGCCAGCGTTGCGGCCGGTGTCCAGTTGATAGATGGGTAACACTTTGAACCGGATACATGGGTTACAGTTTTCCCCCTGTCGTGTCCGCCGCAGCGCCATGCGGTTTG